>JAILKD010000039.1 GCA_024694145.1 bacterium
AAATAAAATCATTAATAGCATTACTAAAAATACTATAAATAATCTTGGTATATTTCTTTTAGAAACATTTAACAAAAACTTTTTCATAAATTTCTCCTTCCTTTAAAATTTTTGTTTTAAAAAAGGGCTTGAATTTTCAAACCCTTAATTAATTAAATAATTGAGCTAACTAGTGCAGCAGCTGCAGTAGTTGATTCAGTGTTAGTAGTTTTATTAACAACCTTATCTAATGCAGGCGAAATCCATTGATTATAACCATATGTAGTTAAAGATACTGCTAAAGTTACTACTAGTACTACACCAATAATAGCTAACCAAGTTTTTGGTTTCTTAAGTGCATTAACAAATCCCTTCATCATTGTGTCCTCCTTCCTTAGTAATTTTATGTTAAACACTACTAAAGTGTATTAACAACTTTGTCTTTTTCCTAGTTTATTTACTCTTCCAAATGTAAAAATAAATAATATCACTAGGCCTGCAATCAACAATAGTTTCCAAAACTTCTTTAAAGCATAGAACACAAAGCTTCCTATTGCTGCTAAATATGTAATTGTACTTCCTAAAAATTTTACTATTGTTGTCATATGATCACCTAACTACTTTTCTTCTTCAGGAGTATATAGTTCTTCATCTTCTGAAATGGAATCAAGTTCCTTTTCTTCAAATTCTATTGAACCTTCTGGAGATGTTGTTGCGATTTGCATTTGTGTGCTACTGAAGAATAAACTTTGCTTTCTTGCATGTGTTTTTCCTTCTTTGTCTACATATGTTGCATAAGGAACTAATGCCATATAATATGGTCTATCATTATTTCCCATTCCTGTGTAAAATTCAACTGGTACATTTAATCTTAATTCATTAATTGTAAGTGGATTTTTACCCTTTTGCATTAATGATAGTACATACTTTGATTCATCAATTGGTGTACTTAATGTAACAAATTGATTTACTACTAAGCTTAATGTGTACTTCGTACTTGAATTACCACCTTTGAATTTTACTACCTCTCTTTTTAAAACTACTACTTTTTTACTTTCCATAATTAATACCTACCTTTCTATAATTTTTAAATTTCTAATTTATGGAATTTATTTATTATAATCACCAAATGGTGTTATAAACTATTTTTTTACTTTCTTTTTTGCATCTAAATACAAAATCTTTTTTTCTAATTTTCCTAATGGAACTCCCCACTTGGTTTGTTCATTAATAACAGATTGATGATAAATCTTTCTAATTCTAAAATTATCATAATCTATTTTTCCACCTCTAAAATCATCCTGGAGTTTAATTAAACATTTCCCATGAGCATAATTAGATCTAACTGATTCTCTTAAATTTTCTTTTTCTAACTTTAATTGATTTTCTAAAAAGCCCATATTGACAACTCCTTTTTATTTGTGTTATTATATATGTGTCGGTGATTGACTGATTAAGTTCGGAATCGTAGCCGACATTTAGAAGAAGGTCGTGGAGCTAATGACTACCGCCTAGAGCCTACTTCTTTTTTTTATTCTTTAAATTATTATCATATAATCTCTTATTACTAATAAGAAATAACTACTTTCTTTTTTTCTTCTCTCTTAACATAGAATCATATTCACGACCAATTAAATGTGAATAGGTATTATGAATTTTTTCACCTTCCCATTTTTCAACATTTTTCTTTCCATAAATTTTAGAAAGAAATTTTGCTTGATCAGAATAATAACAACGGAATGAACCAGCATCAACTAAGGCTCTTCCTTTTCTATAATCACTAGGTTTATAACGAGAATTTCTAGGTTTATCAGCATTATATGCATCAGCATCTCGTTTCATAGCCTTTAAAGAACTGATTCTTTCTCCAGTTGCTTTTGGCCCATAGAAACTCTTGATTTCTCCTCTAATTAATGACTTAGCTTTTTTTGTATTTGATCTCATAAATTATTGACAACTCCTTTTTATTTGTGTTATTATATATGTGTCGGCTAGTTCCGACCCCTAGATCTAGAAGAGAGTCACTGCAGAAAGGCTCTCACTTTTTTTTATTCCTATTATTTTCAGGATGAATACCAAGCTTTTCTCTATCCCATCTATTTAATCTAGTATTAGTTTTAATCATCTTTTTAGCTTCAATAGGTGTACCAAAATAAGTCTTTCTAAAAGTCTTGTTTTCAACAACACTATCAATCCTAATATCAGGATATCTACCAATAGGTATACCAGTACGAGCATTCTTTCCATTATTAGAAGCTTTAGTAATTCTTTTAACTTCTAATTGATTAGATTCATTATTTAAAGCAACAACCATTCTATAAGGTTCTTTATCTGAACCTTTTTTATTATGCTTATGATGTCCTGTTAAAATAAAATCATATGTTTTAAATACTCTTCCGTTTAAATATCTCTTTCTTCTAGACAATATAAATTCTCCTTTCAGGAAAATGTTCCAGAGAGTTAGCTTGTACTTTCTAACCCTCTAGACATTGAATATAACTAATAAATCTTGTATAATTAAGTTGCGAGTTTAATTTTATAGACTTTTGTTATACTCTTTTTTTCTTTTAATAAAAATTGAAGCATGGTTTTTATTATTAGAATTTAGGTGTATTTTAACTACACCTCAACTATATTATATAACAAAAAGGTGTATTTTCAATACTCTTTTTAAAGTTTTTTATAAAAAGGATGTGATAATATGTATTTCTTAAGTAAAAATATTAAATATTTGAGAAAAATCAAAGAAATAACACAAAAAGATTTTAGTGTAATATTAAATATGAGTTTAGACACAATTAAATCAATAGAAACAGAAAGAATAACACCAAGTTTAGAAACTTTAATCAAAATAAGAAATTATTTTAATGTTAATCTTGATGATTTAATTTTTATTGATCTAGAAAATAAATCTTAATAATTGCAATTCCTTTGCGTTTGGTTATGTTATTATCAATTCCAAACCCAATAAAGGAGATGTAATTTATGAATCAATCTAAAATTGATATTTTAATTAAAGCTTTAATTGATGAACAAAAAGATATTAATCTTACTGACTTATTTAATATGTTTATTAATCATTCAAAAACTAAATGTAGATTTGGAACTATTGATAGATACACCAAAGATTTTGGAGTTATCAATAGTTTTCTTTTCAAAAATAATATAATGACTGTTAATGCGCTTAATGTTAATGTGTTGGATAAATTTGTTAATTATTGTAAAAGTCGTAATAATAAGCCAATAACAATTAATCAATACATTTCTATTCTTAAATTCATGATTAACTATGCAATTAAAAATGACTTAATAAATGAAAATCCTATAAGGCATTTTGAAAAAGTTAAAGAAGATACTTATAATGGTGATGTTCTTAACCAGGAACAAGTTACTTCTATTCTTAGATATGTTGATTCTAAACCTAATACTATATGGGATTTAAAAATGAAATGTATGGTCTATATTATGTTTGATACTGGTGTTAGAATGAATGAACTATTACATATTAAATTTAGTGATTTAAAACTTAATGAGAATAAAATCCAATTATCTTATACAAAGGCTCATGAGAACAGATGCGTATATATTGTAGATAAAACAAAAAAGACTCTTCAAACTTATGTTCAAAGAGTCCAAAATGTTGGATATTTATTTTCTAATATTGATAATCAGTTGTGTAGTATCTCATATCGTAGATATTTGCGTTCTATTGGTAAAGAACTTAATTTACCATTTGAATTAAACAATAGATTAATTCGTAGAACTTTTGCAACTTTATTAGCAGAGCAAAATATTAATATTTCTTATCTTATGGAATTAATGGGACATCATAATTTAAGAACTACTCAACGCTATATAAAAGCAAATAAAAAAGCGATACAGGATACACACAACTTACTTTCTATCGTTCGTTAGTGCCTGATCACT
>JAILKD010000015.1 GCA_024694145.1 bacterium
TTAACCGATATTTTAGTTATTGATTCATATAATAATATTCTTCATTAGAATCATTAATAAATTTAATAGATTTTAAAGCAAGCGAATATACTTTATTATTTTCATATCTTTCTTTATAAAGCATATTAATAAGAAGCCCTGCATATTTAAATTTATTAACATTATTTTGAATATTATTATATGAATCAATAACTAAAATATCGGTTAATATAGGCATTTTACCATCTGTTACAAAGCATTTAACATAATTATAACTTAATATATAACCTTTAAGTTTAGATGTTTGTTTTTTAATGCCTCTACACATAATAGATTCTATTTTATCATCAGTTAGCAAATGCATTATTTGACTTGATTCTTTATAATCAATTACTCTAATTATTAAGCCAATTATTTCTTTAGTCATGATAGTTGCCATAGCTTTTTACATCAAGAGCTTTATTACGCCAGTTTTCTTTAACCTTTACCCAAAGCTCTAGATTAATATTTTTTCCAAGTAATTTATTAATATCAAGTCTAGCTCTTTTACCTATTTCTTTTATCATAGAACCATTATGACCAATAATTATTCTCTTTTGGCTCTCACGTTCAACTATAATTGTTGCGCTTATTGTATTGTTTTCCAAATACAATACATCAACGACTGCAACACTGTGTGGTACTTCTTCATTTGTTAAAAACAATACTTTTTCTCTAATTAGTTCTGAAACAACAAATTTTTCACTTACATCTGTTATTTGATCAGAAGGATAATACAAAGGTCCTTCTGGTAAATATTCATAAACTTTATTTAAAAGTGTATCAATATTGTCTTTATTTTTAACACTTAAAGGAAATATTTCTTTAAAATTCATTAATTTATTAACTTCTTCTAATCGTTTAATTAGTTCTAACTTTGACACTAAATCAATCTTATTTAAAACTAAGAATACTGGAATAGAATAATTTTTAAGTTTATCTATTATTTTCTTTTCATATTCAGTTATAGGCATGCTTATATCCATCATTAGAATACATATATCAACGCCCTTAAGTGATTTATAAGTTTCATCAACCATTTTTTCATTAAGTTTGCTTTTAGCATTGTGTAATCCTGGTGTATCAATGAAAACTGCTTGCATTAAATCGTTTGTGTATATACCTAATATGTTGTTTCTAGTTGTTTGTGGTTTTGGGCTCATTATAGCGATTTTTTCACCAATAATTTCGTTTAGCAAGCTAGATTTTCCAACATTAGGCTTTCCTATTAATGTAATAAATCCACTTTTCATATTACACCTCCATTTTAAAATAATCTGGAAGTAAATCTTTAACTAAATATTCTTTTGTATTTGTTTGTTCATCAGTTAATATAATTACTGTATTAGGATTTAATAATTCAGCCATTACTTGACGGCATGCCCCACATGGAGTAGATAAATTTTTAGATGCAATGCACATACTTATAATGTCATTTTTCCTATATCCTTTTGAATAAACATTAAATAAGCATACACGTTCAGCACACATAGATAATCCATAACTTGCATTTTCTATATTTGTACCTACTACAATAGTACCATCTTTTAATAGTGCAGCTGCACCTACTTTAAATTTAGAATAAGGACTATAAGAATTATGCATAGCTTCAATTGCACTTCTTATCATATTAATCCCTCCTTAAATTAGCATTATTAAGTATTTCATCTTGTTTTTTAAACATTATTTCTTCATCTTCTTTATTCATATGATCATACCCATGTAGGTGAAGATATCCATGAACAGATAAAAAACCTAATTCACGGTTAAGTGAATGACCATATTCAATAGCTTGGCGCTTTGCTTGATCAATATCAATAAATATATCACCAATTTCTTCTGTCTTAATTAGAAAATCTTTTTCATCATTAAGCGCAAAGCTTATAACATCAGTTACTCTATCAATATTTCTATAATTTTTGTTTATATCTTGTATTTCCTTATCATTTACAAAAATTATATTCATTATATCCTTAGATTTATCAAATTTGAAAATATCTCTAATTAATTTCTTATATTCAATTATGTTTTCTTTAGTTTTATTAACAAAATTAATCTTCATATTATTCACCATCATATCTTTTTAGTATTTCATTTACTAAAGGATGTCTAATAACATCAACACCCATAAATTCAATAAAACTAATGCCTTTAATATTTCTTAAAATTCTAATAGCATTTTTTAAACCAGAATTTATTTCACTTGGTAAATCTATTTGTGTAATATCTCCAGTTATAACCATTTTTGAATTATATCCCAAACGTGATAAAATCATTTTCATCTGCATTTTTGTTGTATTTTGTGCTTCATCTAAAATAATAAATGCATTATCTAGCGTTCTACCTCTCATATATGCAAGTGGCGCTATTTCAATTGTTTGTTTATCAATTAGTTCAGTTACTACTTCACGGCCCATACATTCATATAACCCATCATATAAAGGTCTAAGATATGGATCAATTTTTTCTTTTAAATCTCCGGGTAAGAATCCTAGTGATTCACCAGCTTCAACTGCAGGTCTTGTTAAAATAATTCTTTTTATTTTTCCTTCTTTAAGCATCTTTACAGCAAATACTATTGCTAAAAATGTTTTACCACTTCCTGCTTTACCGATTGAAAAAATAATATCATTATCATTTATTATTTCTAAATATTTAACTTGATTAATTGTTTTAGGATAAATTGGTTTGCCATAAAAATTATTAATGATTGGCTTTCTATTTAAATATAGTTTCTTTAACGATTCTAAATCATCTTTCATTTTTAAAATATACGTAATGTCTTGAGCTGAAATATTAACGTGCTTAGATATATCAATTAAAAACGTAAATATTCTTTCTAATTCTTCCTTTTGTTCATTACTAATATCTTTAACAATAATATCAGTGCCAGAAATAGTTATATTTGTATTATAAAAGCTAGAAATTATCTTTAATTTTGACTCATTACCACCAGCAATATTTAATACATCTTCATTACTATATAGTTTTGTATCTAGAATCACTAAAACCACCTCAAAATAATTATAACACAAAATAAAAAAATGATTAAGATATACTTAATCATTAATTATCTAGTTTTATTAATTATTGGAAGGACTAGTACTTCTTAGCTCTATTTGCTTGACGTTTAAGCTTTCTTGTTACGCTTGGTTTTTGATAATATTCGCGTTTTCTAGCTTCTTGAAGAGTTCCACTTCTAACGACATCTCTTTTGAAACGTCTTAAAGCGTCATCAATTTTTTCGTTTTCACGAACAACTGTTTTAGGCATTTTCTGCCCTCCTTCCAAAATCTAATTCCTTAATTATTATACACAAGTTTTTTTGCATTGTAAAGACATTTTTAAATTATTTTTCCATCACAAATAGGAAAATCAGCTTTTTTTATCAAAATTGAATACATATTACCTATATATTCCTTTTTTCCTTCTACTCTTACCCTTAAATAATTATTCGTATGTCCATATAAATATCCATCAATATATTCTTCAGGAATAAAGTCTAAAGTCTTATCCAAGAATAAATTTGCATATTCTTTAGCAAGCACTAGATTTAGTTCATTTAATTTATTAAATCTAGATTTCATAATTATTCCATTTATCTCATTATATTTATCACATTTTGTTCCACTTCTTTTAGAAAATGGAAATATATGCATAAAAGAAAATCTTATTTTAGCGACATTTTTTAATGTTTCACTAAAATCTTCATCACTTTCGATAGGATACCCAATAATTATATCTGTTGTAATTGAAATATCAGGTATTATACTTCTAATATAATTGATTTTATCAATATATTCTTCTATAGTATAATGTCTATTCATGTCACGTAAAACATGATTTGAACACGATTGAACAGGTAAATGCAAATGATGACACATTACTTTATTATTTTTAATTAACATAAGTAATTCATCATCTATTTGATTTATTTCTATACTAGATATTCTTAAGCGTTCTAATCCTTTAACTTCATCTAATATATTTTTTACTAATTTTGAAAACGGATAATTTATATCTGTCCCGTATCCTCCAGTATGAATTCCAGCAAGAACTATTTCTTTATATCCTTTATTAACTATTATTTTTGATTCATTAATTACATCAAGTGGATCTTTACTACGCATTCTTCCTCTAGCATAAGGGATTATACAATAACTACAAAAATTATTGCATCCATCTTGAATTTTTAAAAATGCTCTAGTATGTTCAAATTCAGTTGCTTCAAGCTTTTCATATTCTTTTATATCTTTCGATTTAGTAATAAGTATTTCCTTATGTTTTTCTTTTAATACTTTTTCAACTAATTCTTTTAATTTGCTTCTATTAGATGTACCAAGTATTACATCAGCACCAATTTCAGCACATTTTTCACTATTAAGTTGTGAAAAGCATCCCATAACAGCAACTATTGCATTTGGATTTTTCCTTTTGCAGCTTCTAATAGCTTTTCTACTTTTAACATCACTTTGATTAGTAACACTGCAGGTATTTATAACATAGATATCAGATTCATCGTTAAAATCAACAATATCATATCCATCATTTTTAAACATAAATTCTATAGCCATAAGCTCATAGCTATTAACTTTACACCCTAAATTATAAAAAGCTACTTTCATTCTTTTATTGCTCCTATTGCTGATAATGTATATAGCCCAGCAGTTTCAGTTCTTAATATTCTTTTACCAAGCGAAGTAGGAATAAATCCTTTACTTATAAGATATTTTGCTTCTTCTTCACTCCATCCACCTTCTGGTCCTATAGCAATAATTACATTATCATTTTCTTTAATACTATTAATTAATTCTAGTAATGTTTTATCACTATTTGTTGATAATTTTTCATATGCAAATATTAAAACATTATACTTAGAAAAATCAATATCTTTAAGTTTTACTATATCATTAATTTTAGGGATGTAGTTACGTCTAGATTGCTTAGCTGCTTCTTTAGCTATTAGATTAAGTCTAGTAATTTTATTTTGCTTTTTAGATTCATCTATCTTAACAATTGTTCTTTCTGTGATAGTTGGAATAATTTCATATACACCAAGTTCTGTAGAATGCTTTATAATTTCTTCTAGTTTATCACCTTTAGGATAACTTTGAAGTAGAGTCACTTTAAAATTAAATTCAGTATCGTAATAAAACTGATCAATTATTTTAAAATTAATTGTATCCTTATTAATATTAGTTATTTCAACTTTATAAGTAATATCATTAGAGAATAATTCTACTTCTTCACCTATTTTACACCTATTAACTACAGCAAGATGATGATAGTTATCTCCATCAATTATTAAGTTTTTAATGTTAGATTCATCTACAAAGTATCTTGGCATAATATTTCCTCAATCATTTTTATTTCTTTTTCAACATTTTCTTTTTTTATTAAATCAGTAATACCATTTACAATATTCTTTAGTGTTTTTAAATCTTTTTCTAATTTATTTATGAATTCTTTAGATCTAGTTTTTAATAATACTGGTCCAAAATACAATTCATATTCATTATAATTAGAATCACCTTTTTCTAAAACTATTATTTCATAATAATGATTTTTATCATAAATTACTTCTTCAAAAACAATATTAAATTTATGATTAATATATGTTCTAAGCATTTCATAATCAGTATTAGGACATAATATTAGTCTTTTAAGGTTTTTGGCATTATCTAGCGTTTTTTCTAATATTTGAATAATTAATTCAGAGCCCATTCCAGCAATTACAATACAATCTGCATTGGTCTTTGGAATTCCATCATAAATAATAGTTTTAATATCTAAATTATATTTTTTAAAATTCTCTTTTGCCTTAATAAGGGGTTTAAAGTTTATATCTGATGCAATAGCATCTTTAACATAATTATTATTAATTGCATAAATAGGAAGTAACCCATGGTCACTTCCTACATCAAGTAATAAATTATATCCTTTAGTATATTTTGAAATACTTATAAGTCTACTAGATATCATTGTTTATTAATAAAACCTTCTAGCTTCTTTCTCTTATTAGACAATTTATATAGAGCTTTCTTTTCAATTTGTCTTACACGTTCTCTTGTTACTTGGAATCTATCTCCAACTTCTTCAAGTGTATATTGTTTACCATCATCTAGGCCAAAACGAAGTCTCAAAACCATTTCTTCTCTTGGACTTAATGATTTTAATAAGGCTGCTATTTCTTTTTTAAGCATTTCATTAGCAGTATATTCATATGGACTAATACCATTTGGATCAGATACGAAATCAGCAAGTGATGAATCATCTTCTTCTCCAACTGGTTTTTCTAATGAGATTGGTTCTTGAGCTATTTTTTGAATCATTTGAATCTTTTCAGGACTCATCTTCATTCTTTCAGCTAATTCTTCAACATTTGGTTCTCTTGATAATTCTTGAACTAATTTTCTTTGTTCCCTAAGTAATTTATTAATTGTTTCAACCATATGAACAGGAATACGTATTGTTCTTGCTTGGTCAGCAACAGCTCTAGTTATTGCTTGCCTTACCCACCATGTTGCGTATGTAGAGAATTTGTATCCTTTATCTGGTTCAAACTTATCAACAGCTTTCATTAAACCCATATTTCCTTCTTGAATTAAATCTAAGAAAGGTAAGTTTCTTCCTGTATATCTTTTAGCAATAGAAACAACAAGTCTAAGGTTAGAATCAACTAGTTTATTTTTAGCATAGTTAGCATCATCTGCAAGCTTTCTATATTTTTCTTCTTCTTTATCAGTTAAATCAATTAAACCATTTTCAAAGTCATTAATCTTTTCAATAGCTTCTCTACCCTTAACAACAGTGTTAGCTAATTCAGTTTCTGTTTCTATATCAAGTAGAGGAATATTTCCTATATCCTTTAAATACATTCTAACAGGGTCATCTGTTCTAACACTATTAACAATTGAATCTAATTCAATAAGTTGTACTTCTTCAATTTCAATGTTTCCAGGGAAGTCTTCTTCTTCCTCTTCTTCACCTTCTAGTTCCCCATCTAGTGAGATTTCTTCCATTTCATCATCAGAATAGATACTTACATTTGCATCATCAAAAAATTCTTTTACATCATCAAAATCATTTGGATTATCTAAAAGTTTTAATACTTCTGATTCTGATGTGAATCCTTTTTCTTTTGAATCTTCAAGTAAACGAGTTAATTTTTCATTTAATTTTTCCATTCTTTTCTCCTCCATTAATTATCCCTTTGAAATAGCTGTTAATTCTAATTTTAATTTAATTATTTCCTGTGAATATTGAGTTTGATCATTAGGGTTATTCTTAATTAAATCTTTATATTCTTTAATCGCAGAATTAATTATTAAAGAAATTAATTTCTTATAACAATCACTAATTTCTTTTTGTTTTTTTCTTTCATCTGTAACAATCGTATTTTTAATTCTATCATTATAGAAATCTTTTAGGTTTGCTGCAAGCGGATCTAAAAACTTCTCTATGATCATAATTTCATTACTCTTAAAATATACTTGAATCTTACTAATAAATTCTAAATACAAGTCAAAATATTTATCATTTGGGTTAAGATTATAATATTTATATATTAAAGTAATTATTTGAGTAGGACTAGAATTTGGAATGTATTTAGTTTGTAAGCTTGCTATTTGATCTAATTCACTAGCTATTCTAATTTGGTCATTTCTACTAAACATCATATAACGTATTAGTATTTCATATGCCTTTAAAGCTCCATTAGATACAATAGTGCTATCAGTTTTAATTATAGATTTCTTTTCTTCTTTTACAGACTTTCCTTTTAAATAATTTTCAAAATCGTTATTTATTGTTTTTTTTTCGACTTCTAAATCAAGAGAAAGCTTATCCAAAAATTTTTCTGTAATGATTTGATTTTTTGCTTTGAAAATCATATCAAATACACTTAATTCAAATCCTTCAATGGCAAGAACATTCGTTTTATCAGTTAGATTAGTTTTATAGTATTCATACATAAATGTATATGAATCAACCAATTCTTTTTCAAATATATCTCTAAATTGTTCAGCACCATATTTTTTAATATATTCATCTGGGTCTAGATTATCCTTAAGTAAAACTGCATATGCATTTATTCCACTTTTTTGAAGTTGATTAAGTGCTTTTATAGTTGCCATTTTACCAGCATTATCGCCATCTAGACACATGATTATATCACAATTATATTTCTTTAATTTTTCTATATGAGCACTAGTTATAGCTGTACCCATCAAACAAACGCATTCTTTTAATCCTGCTTTATATGCTGTAATAACATCCATAAAACCTTCCATTATAATAATACGTTTATTCTTTCTAATAGAATCTAAGGCATTAAATAAGTTATAGATAACTTCACCTTTTTTAAATATTTCATTTTCAAAACTATTAAAGTATTTAGCTTCATTTGCTTCATAATATATTCTTCCACTAAAACCAATTACATTGTTTTCTTCATCAGTTATAGGAAACATTATTCTATTAATAAATGTATCATGAATATAATCTCCACCGATAGCCATTCCTGATTTAAATATATCACTATCAGTATAGCCTTGACCTACTAGTGTTTTATATAATAAGTCTTTATTACTTGGAGCTAAACCTATTCTAAAAGTTTTAATTAAATCTAAATCTATTTCTCTATTTTTTAAATATTCCAAGGCAGTTTTACCTGGAAGCGAATCAGTTAAATAATAACTATAAAATCCTGCAGCATAATTAGTAATTTGGTATAAACCTTTTTTACTAACATATTTTTTATCTTCTTTAACATCATATTTTATTTGATATCTATCAGCTAAGCGTTTAATAGCTTCTTTAGTAGAAATTTTAGCAAGCTTTTCTAAAATTGTAATTGCATTACCACCAGTTCCACAAACCATACATTTAGCAACCTTTTTACTAGGCGAAACGAAAAATGATGGATTAGTATCGCTATGGAAAGGACATAAGCCTTTATAACTTGAACCAGCTTTTTCTAGTTTAATATAATCACTAACAATACTAACAATGTCAGCTTTTTCTAATATTTCATCAACTATGTTATTAGTGCTCATATTAAACCCCCTTTATTTTAGAATGATAATTTATCTTTAAAATAGTTAACTAATTCAGATATTTTAACACTTTCTTGAGTCATTGTATCTCTGTTTCTTACAGTTACAACATCACTATTTAATGTATTTTCATCAATAGTTACACAATAAGGAGTACCGATTGCATCCATTCTTCTATAACGTTTACCGATATTTGCAGCATCATCATAGATTGTCATGTATTCTTTCTTTAATAAGTCATAAACTTCCATTGCTTTTTCACTATGGAATTTCTTCATTAGTGGGAATACAGCAATTTTATATGGTGCTAAGAATGGATTTAAGTGTAATACTTCACGTTCTTCACCATTTTCTAAAGTTTCCTTATCATAACTTGAGAATAATACAGTTAAGAATAATCTTTCAACACCTACTGATGGTTCAACTACATATGGAATATATCTAGAATTGTCATCTGGATCTACATAATCTAGTTTTTCACCTGAATGATTTTGATGTTGAGTTAAATCGTAATTAGTACGACTTGCAATACCCCATAATTCACCAAATCCCCATGGGAATCTATATTCAATATCTGTTGTACCATTTGAATAGAATGCTAATTCTTCTTTAGCATGATCTCTAAGTTGTAAATCATTTTCATTAATTCCTAAATCTTTTAAAAATTGTAAGCAATATTTTCTCCAGTAGTTGAACCAATCAAGTTCTGTTCCTGGTTTACAGAAGAATTCAAGTTCCATTTGTTCAAATTCTCTTACTCTGAAAATGAAGTTACCTGGAGTAATTTCATTTCTAAATGATTTACCAACTTGGCAAATTCCAAATGGTATTTTACGTCTACTTGTTCTTTGTACATTTTTAAATTGCACGAAAATACCTTGTGCAGTTTCTGGTCTTAAATATACAGTGTTCTTTTCAGCACTTGCTGGATCATCGATTACACCTTGAGTTGTCTTAAACATTAAGTTGAACTTTCTAATATCAGTGTAATTTAATTTACCACAGTTAGGACAAACAATATTGTTGTCATAAATAAATTTTACTAATTTTTCATTTGGCCAGTTATCACCAGTTTCTTTTCCGTTAGTAAAATCTTCAATTAATTTATCAGCTCTATATCTAGTATTGCAGCTCTTGCAGTCAATTAAAGGATCACTAAATCCTCCAACATGTCCTGATGCAACCCATACTTCTTTGTTCATAAGAATAGCTGAATCCAAACCAACATTATAAGGATTTTCTTGAACGAATCTCTTCCACCAAGCCTTCTTAATGTTATTTTTTAATTCTACTCCAAGTGGACCAAAATCCCATGCATTAGCAAGTCCACCATAAATTTCGCTTCCTTGATAAACAAAGCCTTGTTGCTTACAATAAGTTACTAATTGTTCCATATTAATCTTCATTGATAAAACCTCCAATAGTTTATTTATAATCTAAATTAGATTTAAATAAAGCATAACACTATTATTATATCACAATAATTATATTATTGAGTAGTATTTTTTTAAAATTCAAGAAAAAAATTAAAAACTCTACCGAAAGGTAGAGTCTTTATTGTGTTTGTTTAAGAGTTAATTAGTTAAAACGATAAACATCGATTGTAACTGTTTTATCTTCACAAGCAGTGAATGTATGGTTTGTAAGTTCAGTACCTTCAACAGTTTTTTCAACTGTATCCCAGCTTTGAGCCTTACATACTTTGAATTCAACTACTGTATCTTTTTCAAATTTAATACCTGTAGAAGCATAAATTCCATTCTTATTCTTCTTTAAAGCTTTTGCTTTAGTTAGATCCCAGTTTCCTAGTTCTTTAGTATTACCTACTAAATAAATAGTTTCATCAGCAATAGCCCCTTCAAGATTAATTTCAAATTTTACAGTTACTTTATTATCAACTTTAGCAGTTGTTGTAGTTTTTTTAACAGTTGCCATTATAAATCATCTCCTTCGATATAAAGTATATTACAATTTTATAAGAAATACAAGAAAACCGCTTATGAAAAAGTTTTCATTAACTTATGAAAAAGTTTTCACTATTAGATTTTAGTTAATAAAATCTCATTCTTATAATCCATAACAACTTTATCGTTTGGTTTTAATTCTTCTTTTATGATAGCTTTTGCTACAATTGTTTCAATATTTTTTTGGATAAAACGTTTAATTGGTCTAGCACCAAATTCAAAACTATATGATTCAGAACAAATGTATTTCTTTAAATCATCAGTGAATTCAATATGTATTTTGTTATCCATTAAACGCTTTTCAAGTTCATTAAGAAGCTTAGTAACAATCTTAACCGCTACATCTTCACCAAGTGGATTAAACATAACAATTTCATCAATACGATTTAAGAATTCAGGTTTGAATTTCTTATGAAGTAATTCTTTGACAAATTCTTTATTTCCGTTAAGTAATTCTTCACTACCTAAGTTAGATGTCATAATGATGATTGTGTTTTTAAAATCAACTGTTCTACCTTGGCTATCAGTAATTCTACCATCATCAAGTATTTGAAGTAATAAGTTAAACACTTCACTATCCGCTTTTTCAATTTCATCAAACAAGACAATCGAATAAGGATTTCGTCTTACAGCTTCAGTTAATTGACCTCCCTCATCATAACCTACATATCCTGGAGGTGCACCTATAAGTCTAGATGAACTAAACTTTTCCATATATTCAGACATATCAATTCTTACCATATGAGTTTCGCTATCAAACAAAGCTTCAGCCAAGCTTCTAGCAACTTCTGTTTTACCTACACCAGTAGGGCCCAAGAATAAGAATGAACCGATTGGTCTATTTTGATCTTTTATTCCAGCACGTTGACGTATTATACAATCACTTACTAAGTTGATTGCTTCATCTTGCCCTATAACACGCTTCTTTAAAGTATCGCTTAAAGTAAGAAGTTTTTCTCTATCACCTTTTAGTAATTTTGCAACTGGAATTCTAGTCCATTTAGATATAACTTGACATACCATTTCTTCAGTAACTTCTTCTTTTAAAATGTCATTATCATTACTTGTTTTTAGTTTTTCTTCTAGCTTAGGAATAATAGAATATTGTATTTCACCAACACGACTATAATTTCCGCTAGCTAAGGCATTATCAAGTTCATTCTTATACTTTTCAATTTCAAGTTTTGCACTCTTTCTTTCTTCAATAGAAGCTTTCTCTTTATTCCATTTTTCTCTTAAATCTTTTTCTTCTGCTTTGTATTTTTCAAGGTCATTTAAGATTGTATTTAAACGTTCCTTAGATAGTTCATCAGTTTCTTTTTTTAGAACTGATTTTTCAATTTCAAGTTGTGTAATCTTACGTTCTAGTTCATCAATTTCTGTTGGAACAGAGTCTAATTGAATACGTATGGAAGCACATGCCTCATCAATTAAATCAATTGCTTTATCAGGTAAAAATCTATCTGTAATATATCTATTTGAAAGTGTAGCAGCACTTACAATAGCATTATCAGTAATTTTTACACCATGGAAGCTTTCAAATCTTTCCTTTAAACCACGCAAAATGCTTATAGTGTCTTCTACTGTTGGTTCTGATACATAAACCTTTTGAAAACGTCTTTCTAAAGCCATATCTGTCTCTATATACTTACGATATTCTTTTAAAGTAGTTGCTCCTATACAATGTAATTCACCACGTGCAAGCATAGGTTTTAGCATATTAGATGCATCTAGCGCGCCATCACTTCTACCAGCACCAACAATTAAGTGAATTTCATCAATGAACATAATTATTTCACCATCAGATTCTTTGACTTTGTTTAAAACTGCTTTTAAACGTTCCTCAAATTCACCACGATACTTAGCACCAGCTACTAAGGCTCCCATATCTAGTTCATAAATCTTTTTACCTTTAAGTCCTAGTGGTACATCATTTTTAATTATACGGCGTGCTAAGCCCTCGATAATAGCTGTTTTACCAACACCTGGTTCACCAATTAAAACTGGATTATTTTTAGTTTTCCTTGATAGAATCTTTATGATGTTTCTAATTTCCTCATCACGGCCAATTACAGGGTCAATTTTACCTTTTTCGACCTCTTCATTTATTATTCGTCCAAATTTTTTTAAAACATCTGGATCGTTGTTATAATTCATTTCTGGTTGCATATCATTCACCCCTTTTAGCAGTCTATTCTTTCTACTGCCAATTATATTATATCACTATTTTTAGCACTGTCAATAGTTGAGTGCTAATTATTTTATAAAAATAAAACAGCCTATAAAGGCTGCCTTACTTATATCAAATTATTTTTCTTCTTTTTTTACTTCTTCTTTTGGTTCTTCAACAGCTTTTGTTTCTTTATCGCATGAACAATTGCATTCACATTCTTTAGTTGAATCAACTAAAGCATAAATTAAGCAAATAGCCATTGTTACATTTCTTCCAATTAAGAACAAATTAGAAACAATTGTATTTACCTTAATAGCTGTTTTATTAGTAATTTCAAAAGCAGATAATGCATATCCATAGCATTGAACAGCTAAGTAGCAAGCTACTAAAATTACCATTACAGTTAAAGATAATTTGCATGCTTTCTTTAAAGCACAATCATTAAAGTAACAGAATGCTAAAAATAAAGCTCCTGCGTATAATAATAGAGTACCAATTAGTCCAGCTCCACCATTATTAAGTGTTCCTGTTAAATTAACAACAGTAAAAGTAAGTAACCAAATAAGAACGATTAATACGAATCTTAATGGTGCATTTAATTCAATTTTTTTCATTTTTGTTAATCCTCCCTTAACAATTCAATTATAACTCAATATTTTTAATAATACAATATTTCTTATAGATACGAAAAAAAATAAAAAATAGGAGCCTATTTTAAGCTCCTATCTATCTGTATCATCTACATCAACAAGTGTGATTTTGCCAGTCCTTCTTGTTTCATTTAAGTCTATTACTCTTTGATTTTTAGATCCTCTAAAATTAAGTAATAATGATTTTTCTTCCAGTATAAAAGGTCCATCAACTAATACGTCAACCAAATCTAAGAACTCCTTTACTTCAGGCTTTTCTAATAGTTCTTCATAAGTAAAACCACTATATGCCCAAACGTTAAGTCCATTTTCTTTTGCCCATTTAGCAATTTTTGCACACGGAGTTGGTTGATAAAATGGATCTCCACCTGAGAAAGTTACTCCATCAAGCAGTCCGTTTCTTTTTATTTTTTCTTCTATTTCTTCAATATCCATCAAAGTTCCTTGGTCCATTGCCCATGTTTCAGGATTATGACATCCCTTACAGTGGTGAAGGCAACCTTGTGTAAATATTACAAATCTAAAGCCTACTCCATCAACAATAGAATCATTAGTTAATCCAGCAACTCTAATTTTATTAGATTCCATGTTTAACTCTATCTTCTACTTCTTTACGTTTTGCATTATTGAAACGATCAAGTGTTCCTACTAGATAACCTGTGATTCTTCTAATACGTTCAAATTTAACTTCATCTTCATTACGTCCACATCCAGGGCAAACATCGTTAATAACTCCTGAGTAACCACATTCAGGGTCTCTATCTAGTGGATGGTTAATAGAACCATATCCAATTCCACATTCTTTCATGTGTCTTACAATCTTTTCAAATGCATCTAAGTTCTTAGTTGGAGAACCATCAAGTTCAATATAACTAATGTGTCCAGCATTTGTTAGTGGATGATATTTAGATTCAATACTAATCTTATCAAATGCAGTAATATGATAATATACAGGAACATGGAAACTATTTGTGTAGTAATCTTTATCTGTTACTCCAGGAATAACTCCATATCTTTCTTTGTCTAGTTTAACAAATCTACCAGATAATCCTTCAGCAGGTGTAGCTAGTAAACTGAAGTTTAGTCCAGTTCTTTGGCTTTCCATATCTAGACGTTTTCTCATATAACCAATAATTTCTAATCCTAATTTTTGAGCTTCTGTAGACTCACCATGATGTTTACCAATTAAAGCAATTAAGCATTCAGCAAGTCCGATGAATCCACATGATAAAGTACCATGTTTAATTACTTCAGCAACTGAATCATCTCTAGATAACTTTTCACTATCTAGCCATACGCCTTGACCCATTAGGAATGGGAAGTTGTATACTTTCTTAGATTGTTGAATTCTAAATCTAGCCATTAATTGATCAATTACTAATTGTAATTTTTCATCTAACATTGTAAAGAATTTCTTAATATCATGATTTGCATCAATTGCAATTCTAGGTAAGTTAATTGATGTAAAGCTTAAGTTACCTCTACCTGTAACAATTTCTCTTGTTGGATCATATACATTTCCAATTACTCTAGTACGGCATCCCATATATGCAACTTCTGTTTTATAATCACCTTTCTTATAGTATTGTAAGTTATAAGGTGCATCAATAAATGAGAAGTTAGGGAATAATCTCTTAGAACTTACTCTACAAGCTAATTTAAAGATATCATAGTTAGGATCTCCTGGATTGTAGTCGATTCCATCTTTAATCTTTAAAATTTGAATAGGGAATATTGGTGTTTCACCATTACCTAAACCAGCTTCAGTAGCAAGTAATAATTGTTTCATAACCATTCTACCTTCGCTTGATGTATCAGTACCATAGTTAATAGACGAGAATGGAACTTGAGCACCAGCTCTTGAATGCATTGTATTTAAGTTATGAATTAAAGCTTCCATAGCTTGGTATGTTTGTTTTTCAGTTTCTTTATAAGCTTCTCTCTTAGCAAAGCTTTGAGCAACAGCAATTTGTTCATCACTTATTAAATCAGCTAAATAAGTTGCTTCAACTTCTTTATATCCATTATTATCATCAATGATAGGCCATATCTTATCATTTTCCATTATCTTATTATAAATGTTTTTAGCAGCTTCATCAGCATTTTCAACACCAAAGATAGATAATACTTTACCCATGTTAGAAACATACATTTTTCTATATGTTTTCATAACACCTGGAGCAATACCATAATCAAAGTTTGGAATTGATTGTCCACCGTGTTGATCATTTTGGTTAGCTTGAATAGCTATACAAGCAAGTGAAGCATAACTTAAAACACTATTAGGTTCTCTTAAGAATCCATGTCCTGTAGAGAAACCACCTTTAAATAATTCTAATATATCGATTTGGCAACAAGTAAGTGTTAGAGTTAGGAAGTCTAAGTCATGAATATGAATATCTCCAACTCTATGAGCTTTAGCATGTTCAGGAAGTAAAACTTGATTTAGATAAAATTCTTTAGCACCTTCTGATCCATACTTAAGCATTGTACCCATGGCTGTATCACCATCGATATTTGCATTTTCTCTTTTTATATCATTCTCAAATGCAGACTTAAATGTAATATCATAGTAAGTCTTCATTAATCTTGTATTTCTTTCTCTGACCTTACTTCTTTCAGATCTATAAAGAATATAAGATTTTGCAACATCAGTTAATCCTGAGTTCATTAATACACGTTCAACTTCATCTTGAACCATTTCTACTGTTGGACTCTTTATATTTTTTCCATCAAAAGTAGCGCAAACTTTAGCAGCTAAATCTTCTGCTTTTTGGAAATCAGAAAGTCCACATGATTGCATTGCTTTGAAGATGGCACTGGCGATTTTTGTTTCATTAAATGGAACGGTTCTACCATCTCTTTTAATAATTTCTGAAACCATAGTTAATTCTCTCCTTTTTTATATTAAATTTTAAATTGGTTTTTTGCGGAAATGTATAAATATTATATCGTATGATTAACTATATTGTCAAACAGCCAAATAGTTTGGAAAACTATGTGGAAAAGTATTGTATTATGGCTTAATATAGCGATAAAGCTCAAAATGTGGAAATGTGGATAACTTTATGTTGAATTCTTGATTTTCCTTTTATAAAGCAATTATTTTAATAATAAAAAAAATCGAAATTTTTAAAAATTTTTTTTTACTGAAAACTAATGAAAAATGAAAGAAAAACCAGTGAAAATTTTTTCACTGGATAAAATGTTTTTATATAGCCATAATCTATAATTAAATGCTTTTTCAAATGAGTTTACTTACAAAAAAACAAGTTAACATTTAATAGCAACTTCAAGTGCAAGAAGCATCATTTCATTTAATGAATTTTGACGTTCCAAGCTTGACATTTCTTCATTAGTTTCAAGTGAATTACTAACAGTTAAAATAGTAGCTGCTCTTTTATTTAAAGCCATTGCATTAGCATATAGGGCAAAGGTTTCCATTTCTACTGCTAAGCATCCATATGTGTCTCTAACTTCTCTATAATAATCTGGTCTAAGTCCATAGAATACATCAGATGTATGAATTCTACATTCATTAACATCTATTTCTAAAGATTTTGCTGTATCAACAATTAATTTATTTAATTCAGACGATCCAGCTAAAACATTACTATCAGATAGTCCCATTGTACTTGCATAAGTTGATTCACTATACGCATCTTTAGCAAGTAATACATCAAAAAGATTTAAATCTTTTGAATACGCACCTGCTGTTCCTATTCTAATAATAGTTTTTACATCATATACTTTGAATAATTCATAAGAATAAATACCCATAGAAGGCATACCCATTCCTGAACCCATTACTGTAATTCTTTTACCTTTATAGTAACCAGTAAATCCAAGCATATTTCTTGCTTGATTAATTCTAATTACATCTGATAAATATGTATCAGCAATATATTTTGCTCTTAATGGATCACCAGGCATTAAAACAACCTCAGCAATCATATTTTTACTTTTTGCATCTATATGTGCAGTAGCCATAAAAATTCCTCCCTTATACTAAATTTTTACCGTTACTTGTGCCAATGCGTGTTGCACCTGCATCAATCATCTTTAAAAAATCTTCTTTTGTTTTAATTCCACCACTAGCTTTAATATCAAAATCTCCTACAACACTTTTAATCAATTTGATATCACTTTCTTTAGCTCCACCTGTGCCAAAGCCTGTAGAAGTTTTAACAAAGTTGGCATTTGCTTTTTTTACAATTAAACTAACTTCTTTTATTTCTTCTTCTGTTAAATAACATGTTTCAATAATTACTTTTAGTGTATGATCAGAAATATGGTTTTTAACAGCTTTTATTTCTTCATAAATATAATTGTAATCATGCTCTTTTGCTTTAGAAATATTTATTACCATATCTATTTCATCAGCACCATTACTAATAGCATCATGTGCTTCAAACACTTTTACTTTAGTAGTATTTGCACCTAACGGGAAACCTATAACAGTACAAACTAATACGTCACTACCTTTAAGTAATTCTTTAGCATAACTAACAAAATCTGGATTAACACATACACTTTTAAAATTATATTCTTTTGCTTCATTGCATAAATTTAATATGTCTTCTTTAGTTGCAAATGCTTTAAGTAGCGTATGATCAATATACTTATTATAATCCATCATTATTCCTCCTAGTCAATTAATACAGTTTGACTAACAACTTTAAAGTTCTTTCTAATCAATGTAAATCTTGCTTTTTTAAGTGGCTTTTGACATTTAATTAATTTCTTTTCACTTATAACTTTTGTTCCTGGTAAAAAGCTTTGAATATTATCTATATGTTTTTTTAGTTGAGTAGTAAATTCTTTAGCTAAAACAATCATAGAATCATCATTTGTCTTATAATAGATATAATCAATAAATGGCGGTATTAAAAGATTTGTCACACCATTCCATTCTATTGCAGTACTAACATTACCTGTTAGTTCATCAACATAATATAATAGTTTAGGAACTGTAATGCCACTATTTTGATAATGTTTAACAGCGTGATTATATTCATTTTCATACATTAAAAAATCACTTAATTTTAAACTGTCGACTTTATAATAATTTAAGAATACATCAGGATACTTTTCCATATATGCATGTTTAGTTGTGTTGTATGCATAAATAATATCATCCTTTTTAAATGCTGATACATCACTAAAGCATTCTGTATAAATATATAAGTCAAACTTTTTAGCCATTAAAGTAATTTTATCAATGAATAAACTAAATTTATAATTAGGATATGTTAGGGGTAGTTCTATATGCATATTTATATTTTTATACTGCGCATTAAGCATATGAATATTTGGAATTATAGATTTTTCTTTGATATAGATTTTTGCTTCAAAAATCATATTTTTATCATTATAATTTAACACAACATCTTTATCATCAATTAGTTCAAAACTAAACTCTGGATTAGTTAAAGCCATATCTATAAAGTCTTTAGGCATAATGGATTTAGTTCTATCTAATAATAAATATAATTTAAAATTCATAGCGAACACCTCTATATCTATTTTACCACAATACATAAAAATATAAAATATAAATATTTTAGTTTAAAAAAAAGGATATGCGTTTGCATATCCAATTAATTATTTGGAATAATATCAAATATAACATAATTTATATCACTTAAAGCCTTTAATTCAACACTGTTATTACTAAACGATAATGTTTTAGCATTATCTAAGCTATAAACATCATTATAATAACATTCTTTTATATGAAAACCATCATATACATCTATATTTATTTTTACTAATTCATCTTGCTTACATTTGATAATCCATTTATCAACCTTAGCAAAACTACACCCTTCGTCAATTATATCTATACCTGTATAGTTATCTCTTATATTATTATAATCAACAACACATAAATTAATAACAACAGTTTTCTTTTTCTTACATGATGTAAAAGTTATTAATGAGACTATAAGAA
The DNA here is from genome assembly GCA_024694145.1 of bacterium. Classification (GTDB taxonomy): domain Bacteria; phylum Bacillota_I; class Bacilli_A; order Acholeplasmatales; family JAEDCM01; genus RGIG10196. The sequence continues at coordinate 19,815 of JAILKD010000015.1, forward strand.
ATATGATTAATAACACTTTTTTCATATAACCACTCCCCAAAAATAATTATAGCATAAAAAAAGGATATGATAAACATATCCTATTTTCTAATTAAATCAACAATTTTTCTGCATCTTGGACATAATTCGCCTTCATCAATTGAAGGAACAATTTGCCAACATCTTGAACAAGTAAATCCTGTTGCTGGAGCCACTTCAATTTTAACTTCATTAGCTACATCTTTTAACTCAAATTGACTTACAATACACATTTGTCCAATGTTAGAATCAAGTTTATCTAATAATTCTTTGATTTCTTTTGTTGGAGTAATTGTAAGTTTAGCATTAAATGATTTACCAATTACTTTATCATTTCTAGCATCTTCTAGTGCTTTTAAGATGTCATTTCTAAATTCCATGAATTTATCAAAATTATTCTTAAGTTCATCATAAGCACTATAATCTTTAGCTTCAGGCATATTTTCTAAGTATGCATCAGCAAGTTTTTCAAGTGGTAATTGATCATAAGCTTCAGTAGCTGTATGAGGAATAATTGGAGTAAGTAGGCTAATTAATGTTTTTGCTGTATGATATAGTACAGTTTGTACACCACGTCTAGCTTTTGAATCAGTCTTTTCGATATATAATATATCTTTAGTGAAGTCTAAGTAGAATGGTGATAGAAGTGTTGCTATATAAGCATTAACTAATCTATATACTTCATTAAATTCATAATTTTCATATGCTGTTGTTACATCTTTAACTAAATCATTTAATTTAATCATCATGTATTTATCAACATTACATAAATCATTAAAATCAACTAATTTGTCTAAATCAGAAATATTAGCAAGTAAGAATTTAAATGTGTTTCTAATCTTACGATATACTTCTGAAACTTGTTTAATGATATCATCACTAATTCTTTGGTCAGCTGTATATTCGCAACTAGCTACCCACATACGTAATATATCTGCTCCATATTGATTGACAACTTTTTGTGGATCAATAGTATTTCCTAGTGATTTAGACATTTTTCTACCCATACCATCAAGAGTAAATCCATGAGATAAAACGGCTTTATATGGTGCTTTTCCTGTAGTAGCAACACCAACAATTAAGCTACTGTTAAACCAACCTCTATATTGGTCAGATCCTTCTAAATATAAATCTGCAGGGTATGGAAGATTATAATGTTTTAATACTGCTTGGCTACTTGAACCAGAATCAAACCAAACATCCATAATGTCTGTTTCTTTAGTAAATTTACCATTAGGTGAATGAATGTTTGTATATCCTTCAGGAAGTAATTCCTTAGCACCTTTCATAAACCAAATATCAGAACCATATTGTTCAAATAAATCAGCAATATGATCAAATACTTTCTTATCAACTACTGCTTCACCATCTTCACAGTAGAAAATTGGAATAGGTACACCCCAAACTCTTTGTCTTGAAATACACCAATCTTTTCTATCTTTAATCATATTAGATATTCTAAGTTCTCCCCACTTTGGAATCCAATTAGCATTTTTGATTTCTTTAAGTAGAGTCTCTTTTAATTTATCAATTGAAGCAAACCATTGGCTTGTTGCTCTAAAGATAACTGGCTTTTTAGTACGCCAATCATGAGGATAGCTATGTGTAATAGGCTTTAATTTAAGAAGTGAACCACAAGCTTTTAAATCTTCAATGATTACATCTTCACTTGCATCATAGAATAAGCCTTCATATTTACCAGCTTCTTTTGTTTGATAACCTTTATCATTTACACAAACTAAAATATCTAGTCCATATTCTTTTCCTGCGATAAAGTCTTCTTCACCATAACCTGGAGCGATATGTACAAATCCAGAACCATCTGTTGTTGTTACATAATCAGCATTAATAGTTGGACTAACTCTATCAAATAATGGGTGCTTATATTTTAAATTAAGCAAATCTTTACCATATTTTCTATCTAAAACTTTAACATCTTCAAGTTCAAGTTCATCTGTTAATGATTTTAATAATTCTTCAGCACAAATCATCTTACCCTTATTTGAATCAAATAATACATATTCAATTAGTGGTCCAGCACAAACTGCAAGGTTACCTGGAAGAGTCCAAGGTGTTGTTGTCCATACTAAGAAGCTTGCATCTTTATATAAACCTTCTCCATTAACGATAGGGAATTTGAAATATATTGATTTAGATGTAATATCTTGGTATTCAATTTCAGCTTCAGCAAGTGCTGATTCACTAGATGGTGACCAATAAACTGGCTTTAATCCTTTAAAGATAAGGCCATCTAAAGCCATTTTTTCAAATACTCTGATTTGTTCAGCTTCAAAATAATGTTGTAATGTAATATATGGATCATCAAAGTTTCCAAGTACACCTAAACGCTTAAAGTTTTCTTTTTGCTTAGCAACTTGGTTATAAGCATATTCTTCACATTTTTTTCTAAATTCAGCAGTAGATATTTCTTTTCTATTTACTCCTGATTTAGTAATAGCAACTTCAATTGGAAGTCCATGTGTATCCCATCCTGGTACATATGGAGTATAGAAGCCTTTCATAGTTTTATATCTTAAAACGAAATCTTTTAAAATTTTGTTTAAAGCATGTCCAATATGAATGTTTCCATTTGCATATGGAGGTCCATCATGTAAAACGAAGAATGGATGTCCTTCATTTTTCTTTAAAACTTCTTTGTATAAATCCATATCATACCATTTCTTTTGAAATAATGGTTCTCTCACGCCTAAATTTCCACGCATTTCAAATGCTGTTTTAGGCATAGCTAATGTGTCTTTGTAATCAATAGCCATTTTAATCACTCCTTTTAATAAAATAAAAAACGTCCTATCTAAGGACGCTAATAACGTGGTACCACCTTAGTTCTAGAATAAATCTAGCACTCAAATCCCTTAACGCGGAAAACGTCCTATATTACTATAATTCACATAGGCATTCAAAGATGATATTCATATAATTAAGTGATGCTTTATTTCCACCAACAAAAGCTCTCTATAATGTTAATTACATAAACGTGTTCTTTTCATCAATTTTATATCCTTAATTATTATATCACAAGTTTTTATAATTTAAATACTTTATTTAAAATTATTCAAAAATTCATTTAAAGAGCCATCCAAAAACTCTTCTTTTCTTGCGAATAAAAATGCATTGTCATTTAGTTTTTTAGCTACACCATCAACCGCATAAACAACACCTGATAAAAACGCAATAATTTTATTTGCTTCATCAATGTCAAGTTCACCAAATCCTAAGCATAGAGGAATACCTTTAAGTAAGCTATCAGCATAACCTACTGCCTTATCAGGATCTGTTAAGTTTTCCATAATCATTTTTTGTCTAGCAGGTGTATTATCTACTGGTTTTTCTTCTTTTTTCTTTGAAAATATTCCCATATTAATATTCTCCCTTCCATAAAATAGAACCAAGTCTAATATGAGTTGCTCCACACTCTAGTGCTATTTTATAATCATTAGACATTCCCATTGATAGATATAGTGATTTATCAATTGAATCTCTAAAGTCTTTTAAACGCAAAAATACGCCTTTTATTACATTTTCTTCATCTGTGTTTGGTGCCATAGTCATAAAGCCAACAACTTCTATTTTAGAATACTTTTTAAGTTCGTTATAAAAGTTTAATGCATCATTATAATCTATACCACTTTTAGATTCTTCACCACTATTAATTTCAATAAAACATTTTAATTTCTTATTAGAATATTTTTCTATTTCATTAGCTAGCTTTATTGAATCAAGAGAATGTAAATAATCTATTTTATTTATGACATCTTTAACTTTATTAGTTTGTAAGTGTCCAATAAAGTGCCAAGTGATATCTAAATCTTTTAATTCATCATATTTTTCTAGGAAAGCTTGAGCTCTATTTTCACCCATGTTTTTAATTCCTAAATCATACATTTTTCTTATTGAACTACTACCTACATATTTACTAGCACAAACAATTGTTGCTCCTTTAGGATCTATTTCATTTAGATTATCTTTAAGCATTATCTATTAAACCTAAATAACATGATGTCTCCATCTTGGACAACATATTCTTTTCCTTCACTACGCATCTTACCAGCATCACGCGCTTGTAAGTTACCACCTAAAGTAACAAAATCATTATAGCTTATTACTTCAGCTCTAATAAATCCTTTTTGGAAGTCAGTATGAATTATACCAGCACATTCTGGTGCCTTCATACCTTTTTTAAATGTCCATGCTCTTACTTCATCAGGTCCTTCAGTAAAATATGTAGCTAAGCCTAATAAATCATATGTTTCTTTAATTAGATTATCTAATCCAGATTGTTCTAATCCATAACTTTCTAAAAACATAGTCTTTTCTTCATCAGATAAGTCTGCAAGTTCACTTTCAAGTTCAGCAACAATAGGAATTACCTTTTTACCATTAACACATTTTTTTAATTCTTCATAGTTTTTATTATAATCAATTCCATCACCAGTTGCATTTATACCTAAGTTAGCTATATAAATGATTGGTTTTAAGCTTAAAAAGCAAAATGAAGATAATGCTTTCTTTTCATCATCACTTAAAGTTAAATCACGTAAAGAAATACCATTTAAAAGGGCTTCTTGTAGCCTTTTCATTAATGCTAGTTCATCTCTAGCACCTTCTTCATTAGCTTGTGCTTTTTTAACTATTTTTTCTATTCTTTTTTCTACAATATCTAAATCAGCAAATATTAATTCTAAATCGATAACTTCAACATCTCTTTTAGGATTTACTGATCCATCTACGTGTACAATATTTCCATCTTCAAAGCATCTAACAACTTCAACAATAGCATCACAATTTCTAATGTTACTTAAAAATTGGTTACCTAGTCCTTCACCTTTAGAAGCTCCTTTAACTAAACCGGCAATATCAGTAAATTCAACTGTTGCATATATAGTTCTTTTAGGGTTAGCCATTTTAGTTAGAACATCTACTCTTTCATCTGGTACTTCAACTACTCCAACATTTGGATCAATAGTTGCAAAAGGATAATTTGCAGCTAATACTTTTGTTTTTGTAATTGCATTAAATAAAGTTGATTTACCTACGTTAGGTAGCCCAACAATTCCGGCAGTTAATGCCATAAAAATCACTCCTACTTCTTCTTACCTAATTCATATGCACGATTAACACATGCATCAAAACAATCTTTTACGATTTTATCCATATTATAATTGTCAAAGACTTTTACACCTTCAATAGTTGTTCCACCAGGTGAACATACATCTTTGATTAATTGTTCTATTGGTTTATCACATTCTAAAATCATATTAGCAGAACCAATCATAGAACCACATACTAGCTTTTTACATTGTTCATATGTAAATCCTGCTTCCATGCCTGCTTTAATAAATGAAAGTGCAAAATAATATCCATATGCTGGAAAAGAACCGTTTAAAGGGATAACTTCATTCATCTTATCCTCAGTAATTATAGTTACAGAGCCAACACTTTCAAATATTTTAACTACAGTTTCATTTACTTTATCATCAAAACATATAGCGCTTGTACCATAATTAATTAAAGCTGGTGTATTTGGCATAACACGTGCTACATTAACATCTTTTAAATATGATTTAATGTAATCAATTGATATACCAGCAGCAATAGTAATTATTGTTTTAGCATGATTAGTTATTTTGCTTAATTCTTCTAATATTTCATTAATTTGTTGTGGCTTAACAGCAAGTAAAACTATATCAGCATTTTGATATAGTTCTACATTATTCATGGTTTTATAGCCACTATTATTTAATTCTTCCATTCTAGGTGCGTAACTATCTGCAAAAATTACTTCATCTTTTTTAAATAGTCCACTTTTAATTACGCCAAATCCAATGGCACTACCCATCTTACCAGCGCCTATAATACCAAATTTCATTTTAATTACCTCTATTTATTAAATAATACTTCCAAATACTACACATACTAGGAATACTATTACAATTACCCAGTAGATTACTTTTACTGTAGTACTCTTACCTTTAGTAAATCCATATGCAACAACAGCAACAACGATAAATGTTAAAACTGTTGCAACTAATTGTAACCCTCCAATTAGTTTTCCGCTAAATTTAATTGCCTCGATATGGTTATTTAAACCAATTAATAACCATGCAATAGCACTTACAACGATTGCGACATAAGCAAAAATCTCTAATAAATCATTTTTACTACTCTTACTCATTTTATATTTCCTCCTAAATTTTATATTAAAACATTTTTAAAATGCATTAACCAATTAAATTTCTCCCCATTCAGATGTAGTTTCAACACCATTTAGTTTATCAAGATATTCTTTAGCTTCATCATTACCAAGGTTAGAAGCCATCATATAATATTCTTTAGCTTTTTCAATGTCTTTTTCTACACCTTGACCAAATTCATAGCATAAACCTAAATTCTTTAATGCTGATGAGTTGTTTTGATTTGAAGCACGTTTAAACCAACTTGCAGCTTCTTTATAATCTTTTTTAACTCCTTCACCATGCTTAAAACAATAACCAACATTGTTTTGTGCAGGAGCGTATCCTTGATCTGCAGCTAATTTATAATACTTAAATGCTTCTTCATAATCTTTTTTTACGCCAATACCATAATAATAGCTATTAGCTAATGAGCATTGTGCTTTTGCATATCCTTGATCTGCTGCTTTTTTATACCAAGCAACAGCTGCATCATAATCATAATCAACACCATTACCTGTTTCACAGCATATAGCCAAGTTATACTCAGCAGGAGCATAATCTTGATCAGCCGCTTTCTTAAACCAAGTTGTTGCAGTTGTTGAATTCTTTTCTACACCATATCCATAATCATAACATAAACCTAAATTATTTTGCGCTGGTGCATAATTTGCTTCTGCTGCTTCTTTAAAGCATTTGAAAGCAAATATTAAATCAACTAACACTCCATAACCATCTCTATAACATATACCTAAAAAGTTTTTGCTTTCTAAATCATTTTGTTCACTAGCCTTTGTAAGCCAAATAATTGCTTTTGAATAATCTTGAGCGATTCCATTACCTAAAAAATATGCTTTTCCAAGATTTCTTTGAGCAACTACATTACCAAGCATTGCACATTTAGTATACCAATAAATTGATTGTCTAATGTTTTTTTCAACGCCACTACCCTTTTTATATGCTTCAGCTATTTCTAACATAGCATTAACATCATCATTTTCTGCTTTTTTCATTAAAGAATTTAAATCGATAGCCATATTTATACCTCCGTAAACTAATACATTATTATTTTATCATATAATTGTTTTATTTTATATATATAAAAATAAAAAATCTAAGAATATTCTTAGATCTTTATAACTTGACTTATAGCTTTTGGAATATTTATTATTGTATCTCTTGCTATTAAAGATATTTCATTAATTTCTTCAACACCAAGTTCTCCTGCAAGTCCATTTACATATGCAGCTGCAGCAACACTTAATAATAAATCAGATTTTGCATATGCAAGTATTCCTGCAAGTATTCCACTTAATACATCTCCACTTCCTGCTGTTGACATTCCAACCGTTCCTTTATTAACTAAATATGTTTTAAATCCATTAGTTATTATAGTTGTAGGTCCTTTTAAAAGTAATATACAATTATTTTTTTTAGCAAACTCCATACTATATTCAATTAAATGATTTTTTATATCAGATATTTCTTTATTAATTAGTCTAGAAAACTCTTTTAAATGTGGCGTAAGTACGACATTTTCACTTAATTTTATATCTTTGTTATTTGCTAATGTATTAAGTCCATCTGCATCTATTATTATAGGGCATTTATAATTATCGATAATATATTTTATTATATCTTTATAAGAATTACTACTACCCATACCCATACCTATACATATAGAATCCATATTAGTTAATACTTTAAAATCATCAGTAAATTCCATATGTCCATCTTTATCATTAATAGGAACCAATATTGATTCTAAAATATATGGTTTAACAGAATCTTCTATTGATTTAGGTACATAAAGCTTTGCTATACCGCATCCACTTCTAAGAGCTGAATAACTTAAATTTGATAGTTTAACTGCACCACTATATTCAGCAGATCCACCAATTATTGCAGTATAGCCAAAGCTCTTTTTATTTGAGTTTTCATTTCTTTTGCTAAATATATGTTTAATATCATTTTTATCAATTAAATAGGAGCAATCTCCAACTAAATTAATATCAATATTATTATTTATGATTTTTCCTGTATAGTTTTTAGCATCATTTAATAATAAACCATATTTTATAAATCCAATAGATATAGTTAAAGTAGCTTTAATACAAGTTTTAGCAATTCCTGTTGTTCCATTTAAACCACTAGGTATATCACAGCTTATAATAAATGCTTTTGATTTATTAATGTTATTTATTATTGACTTATATGGTTCTTCAACTTCCCTATTAAAACCAGTACCAAATATACAATCAACTATTATATCAAAATCTTTAAAGTCATAAGATTCATCAATATAAATTACTTCATTTTTTAGTTTATTAAAGAAGAAAAGCGCATCATCACTTATTTTTCTAGTAATTCTTAATACTTTTGCACCAGGTATGAAGCTAGCAAGTACATAACCATCACCTGCATTATTACCTGAGCCACAAACTATTGCCACATTTCCTTTATAATCATATGATTCATATAATTTCTTACCTGCTTCATACATTAAATTTGTTGAACCAACTTCTTGTATTTTAGAACTATCACTATTTCTCATAGTAATAACATCAACTACTTTTTCCACTATATCACCTCTAAATAAAATATAACAGGGCGAAATCCATCAGAGCAAGCTACCATTGCACTTTTAGGATCTTTCATCCAACCATTATATAAATTGAATATTCCATTAGATAATTTTTCAATATATGGTTTTAAGTCATACCATGCAGAATCACAAAAGCCTTTTGGCTTCTTTCCATTTTTAGATATAAATGTCATATCTAATTTCATAGGGCATAAGTTTATAGGATCATTAGCAAATTCTATATTTTCATACATTTCACTTAATTCATTATTATCTAATATTTTTTTAACTGTTATTTTAATATCATACATAGTATCACCAATTAAATTATACTTTATTTTTATTAAAAAAAACACATTGTTTCCAATGTGCTAAAAATAATTTTTTTAATTTTTTTCTTCTTTTTCTTTCTTTTCGATTTTGTAGTGACCAACTTTAAATAAATATTCATGCCATACATTACTATTTAGATTACTATCTATATATCTACATAATGTTCCATGTAAGAATATTCTATCTGTATATAAGTTTAATACAACACCTTTAATTGATAAGCCATCAGCACCATAAGTTTTGCCTTTAACATAATCATTATATATATCTTTAATACTCTTCTTTAAAATTGTATAATGTTTTATTTCTTCATTATCAATTAATTCTTCTACATATTTACATAAATCTTCTTTATTAGTAAATATTGGATAATAATATCCTCTATAGCTATCTTGTAGATGCTTTACTCTATAACAATTAATATTTTTATTAACAGAATTATCTTTAAGAATTTGTCTATCATTTATTTCTCCGTTATCATAAAGCTTTTCCATTTTTGCATTTGGAAATTCATAACCAACTACACAGTACACTTCACCTGTTGCAAGTGTATCAACATAATCTCTAAGTGTGGCATAGTAATTATCATCCAAGTTGGAGAAGGACTCGCTTCTTAAATTAATATAATTGGCTGTCTTTTTCACTACATAATCACTGATTGAAAAAACTAAATCATTTAGTCTCATCTTCATCATCTCCCCCGACTATATTATAGCATAAACATTTGATATATATAATAAAATAAAGAATGAAAACGGCTTCACAAGGCTTAAACCCTTGTGAAAGCGATGCACAAAAAAGAGCATTAATTAAAATGCTCTTAATTCATTTATTTTACAATTGGACCAGCACTTACTAATGCTTTACCTTTTGCATTTCCTTCATATTTAACGAAGTTCTTGTTGAATCTATTAGCTAAATCAATTGCCTTAGTTTCCCAATCTTTAGCATTTGCATATGTATCTCTAGGATCTAGGATATTTGTTGCAACTCCTTCAAGTTCTGTTGGTACTTCGAAGTTGAAGTAAGGAATCTTCTTAGTTGGAGCTTTGTTAATAGCACCATTTAGAATTGCGTCAATAATTCCTCTTGTATCTTTAATAGAAATACGTTTACCAGTTCCATTCCATCCAGTATTAACTAAGTAAGCTTTAGCTCCATTAGCTTTCATCTTCTTAACTAATTCTTCTGCATATTTAGTTGGATGTAATTCAAGGAATGCTTGACCGAAGCAAGCACTAAATGTTGGAGTTGGTTCAGTAATACCACGTTCAGTACCAGCAAGTTTTGCAGTGAATCCTGATAAGAAATAATATTGAGTTTGTTCAGGAGTTAAAATTGATACTGGAGGTAATACTCCAAATGCATCTGCACTTAAGAAGATAACGTTCTTAGCAGCTGGTGCACTAGAAATAGGTTTAACAATATTCTTGATATGGTTAATTGGATAGCTTACACGAGTATTTTCAGTTACACTCTTATCAGCAAAATCAATTTTACCATTCTTATCAACTGTAACATTTTCTAGTAATGCATTTCTCTTAATTGCATTATAGATATCAGGTTCTGATTCTTTATCAAGGTTAATAACTTTAGCATAGCATCCACCTTCAAAGTTGAATACGCCATTGTCATCCCATCCGTGTTCATCATCACCGATTAATAAACGTTTAGGATCTGTAGAAAGTGTTGTTTTACCTGTTCCTGATAATCCGAAGAAAATAGCTGTATTTTGTCCATTCATATCAGTATTAGCAGAGCAGTGCATTGAAGCAATTCCCTTTAGTGGTAAATAGTAGTTCATCATTGAGAACATACCTTTCTTCATTTCTCCACCATACCAAGTATTGATAATTACTTGTTCTCTACTTGTAATGTTGAATACTACTGCAGTTTCACTATTTAATCCTAATTCTTTATAGTTAGTAACTTTTGCTTTAGAAGCATTGTAAACGATGAAATCTGGTTCAAAGTTTTCTAATTCAGCTTCTGTTGGCTTAATGAACATATTCTTAACGAAATGAGCTTGCCAAGCAACTTCCATAATGAATCTAACTGCCATTCTTGTGTCTTTATTAGCTCCACAGAATGCATCAACTACATAAAGTTTCTTTCCAGATAATTCTTTTTGAGCAATTTCTTTAACAGCCTTCCATGCTTCTTGACTAGCTGGATGGTTATCATTTTTATATTCATCAGATGTCCACCATACAGTATCTTTTGAATTTTCATCCATAACAATGAATTTATCTTTAGGTGAACGTCCAGTATAAATACCAGTCATTACGTTAACAGTATCAAGTTCTGTTAATTGTCCCTTTTCATAGCCTTCAAGGTTTTTATCCATTTCATCCTTGAATAAATCTTCATAACTTGGATTATAAATGATTTCTTTTACATTTGTAATTCCATACTTTGTTAAATCAATTTTTTTCATATTTACCCTCCTATTGATTTCAATGTATTTTTATTTATATAAAAATTCATTCCTCAATTATTATATAATAAATGAATATCTATGTCAATTTATGTATGAATAATTTTAACAAAAAAATAAGTAGATAAAAATCTACTTACTTATGATAATGTACTAATATTAAAATTGTATCTTTAGCAATTGCAATATTTTCTTTTTTTCTAATATTATAATCCATTATATCAATATTAGATTTATCTATAGGGCTATCTGTTGGTGAATCATTTAAAGATATAGCACTACTAATAGTATTAACTAATTTATCAGTGATATTTTTAGCACTATCAATAACATTTGTTACGTTTGATGTAACAGTTGAAATAATACCTTGTTTTTTATCAACCTTAACTACAAAGCCTATTGGTAAATATTCATAATTGCTTGATTCATATAAAGCATTCATAAATTCTAATTTTGAGTTAAATACTAAATCTTCTTTAATATCTATTAATTCCTTGTTTAATTATTTCAGCACTTAATTTTCAAGATTGGTCAAGTTATTAGTAACATTGGTAACGTTACCGTTTTTACCATAATTTGCATTGTAAATTGTTACCATAAAAAATCCATTATTGTTGTAGTATTCAACATGGTAACATTCATCATTGAATAATCTTCCGTTTCATCAGTTATTTTCTTTAAGCCAAATCCACTGAGTGGCTTATGTGACCAACATATTTTCAATAAAGAAAAGAAACAAATGAAGTATGAAGATTACATGAATGAATATGTTGAATTGGTTAAAAGATTTACCAAAACTCAAGACGAATATAATAAGCTCATGACTGAACGGGTAAATAGAAATTGGAAATCCATTAAGCTTCAAGCATTCATCAATGAAATTAAAGCTACCGATGCACTAAATTTAGAATTTAACGATAAACTTTTCAATTTAACAATAATCAACATAAAAGTATATAAAGATAGCCACCTCAAATTTAATTTCAAAGATGGCTCAATAATTGATATCGAACTCTAGTTAGTTTAGCTAGAGTTTTTTACTTCATTTCTTTTTCAAATTCAAACATTCCTTCAAAATTATCATCAATAAAATCTTCTGGCATGTTTGGATCAGGATGATATTTATTTCAAAATTCAATAATATGGAATTTCAATCTATTAACATAAAAATGAATATTTCTAACATCAAAATATGGAGTACAAGTAATCCATTTTTTTGTTTCAGGATATAAAGATTCTATTTCTTTCCATATTGCTTGACCTATTTCTTTTGATTGTACTCCTACTTTAACAAATAAGAAATCTAAATGATTGAATTGAGTATCTGGATTAATATTAACAATAGCACCTCCAAGAATAGAGTCATCATCATCTATCATTTCGTAAGCAAGTCCATTAGGATTATTTAAACAATCGTCAATATCTTTTTCAAATAGAACTTGCTCTTCTTTTTGCTTAGTATATGATTCAAATCCATATTGAAATGCTTCTTGCATAAGCTTTTTAAATTCAATTACATCTTCTTTTCTTAATTTGATTAATTTCATATTTACCTCCTCAAATAAAAAAGCTCGAAATAATGGTATTAACCAAATATTTCGAGCTCACTCGACACCTAATCAACTATCGTGCTACGGCACTAGTTCTCCGGTGACCATTTTATAAAATTATTAATTATGATGATGTTCTCCACTATGTGAACATGAATGCATCGCATTTGGATTTCCAACTAGGCTACCATCTTTAAATTCCTTAATTACATCTTTAACATCTCCAAATGCTCCTGGAATCAATTTTAATCCAGCTGATTCTACTGCTTCAACACCATGAGAACCAATTCCACCACATATTAATGTGGATACACCAAGTGATTTTAAATATGGTGCTAGATCATGGTGAGAATATCCACCATTATCTATAATCTTTTCTTCACCAGTTTCTTCATGAAATAAATAAAAATACTCAGTTCTTCCAAAATGTTGGAATACAGAATTTGTTTCTTTATCATAAGTAATTGCTATCATATTATCTTCCCTCCCAATGAAATTACGTTTATATTATATCATAAAAACAACTATATTACTATTTTAATAGTAAAAATATCTGTTACGTGGGGTATTTATAAAAATTTATAGTTCTTAAATAGTTCGTCTATAAGCTTCATGAAATGATTTTTACGTCAGGCCCAATTAATACATCATCTTCTATTTCAACAATGCCAGCAGAAAAGATAGTAGCTCCCTTATTTATAATTATATTTTTACCTAATTTAAGTCGAATACCAAAATCACAATAAAACGGAGATAC
>JAILKD010000023.1 GCA_024694145.1 bacterium
TACTGCACAATTAGTAAAAGAATTAAGAGAAAAAACTGGTGCTGGTATGCTTGATTGTAAAAAAGCATTAGAAGCAACAGATGGAAATATTGAAAATGCAATTACTTGGTTAAGAGAAAAAGGTATTGCTAAAGCTGCTAAGAAAGAAAGTAGAGTTGCTGCAGAAGGTTTATGTAATGTAGCAATCGATGGAAATAAGGCAGTTATTTATGAAGTTAACTCTGAAACTGACTTCGTAAGTAAAAATACTCAATTCCTTGACGTATTAGAAACAATTGGTAAAGCTTTATTATCAAGTGATTCTGAAGATTATTTAAACATCACTTACAATGGCGAAACAATTAATAACATTCTAATCTCTGCAACTGCAACAATCGGTGAAAAGATTAGCTTAAGAAGAGTTACAAGAGTAACAAAAACTGATAGCGAAAACTTTGGTGCTTATAAGCATGCAGGTGGTAGAATTGCTGTTTTAACATTAATTGATGGTGGTAGCGCAGAAGTAGCAAAAGATATTGCTATGCATGTTGCTGCAATTAATCCTAAATATTTATCAGCTAATAATGTTCCAGCTGAAGAAATCGAAAAAGAAAAGGCAATCCAAATTGCTGAAATGAAGAATGATCCTAAGATGGCTTCAAAACCAGATAACGTATTAGAAAATATCGTTAAAGGTAAGCTTGGAAAATTCTTAAAAGAAATTTGCTTATTAGATCAAGCATTTGTTAAGGATCCAAACCTTACAGTTGATCAATTTGCAAAGAGTCAAAAAGCTACAATCAAGAATTACATTCGTCTTGAAGTTGGCGAAGGTATTGAAAAGGTTGAAACAGACTTCGTTGCTGAAGTAATGGCTCAAGTTAAGGCTTAATATTTATAGGGAGAACTACGTTTCTCCCTTTATTTTAAAAAAAGGAGAGGTGTTTATGAGTTATAAAAGAATTTTATTAAAACTTAGTGGGGAAGCTTTAAAAGGAAATACTGAATTTGGAATTGATCCTAGAACAGTAAGAGATATTGCTGAAGAAATTAAAGCAGCACACGATGCAGGAATTCAAATTGGAATTGTTGTTGGTGGTGGAAATATGTGGAGAGGAAAAACTGCCTCAGAACTTGGTATGGAACGTGTTCAAGCAGACTATATGGGAATGCTTGCAACTGTGTTAAATGGCTTAGCTATCCAGGATTCACTAGAACACTTAGGAATTGAGACAAGAGTTATGTCTGCTATTGCAGCACAACAAGCAGTTGAACCATATATTAGACGTAGAGCTTTAAGACATTTAGAAAAAAATAGAGTAGTAGTATTTGTTGGTGGAACAGGTCAACCTTATTTTTCAACTGATACAGCTGCAGCAGTAAGATGTGCTGAAATAGGTGCAGAAGTTATGCTTATGGCTAAAAATGGTGTTGAAGGTGTTTATGATTCAGATCCTAGAAAAAATTCAGATGCTAAGATGTTCAAATCTCTAACTCATGAAGATCTTTTAAATAAACAATTAGCTGTTATGGACTTGACAGCAGCCTCACTTTTGAAGGATAATAAGATTGAGGTTAGAGTATTCAATATGAATACTAAGGGTAATATTACTAAAGTATGTCTAGGGGATAATACTTTAGGAACAATTATTAAATAGGAGGATATAATTTATGCCTGATATGGTTTTACTTGAAACAGAAGAAAAGATGGAAAAAACTGTTCAATCAATGTTAAAAGAATTCTCTAAAATTAGAACAGGTAGAGCAAGTGCTAATATTCTTGATTCAATTACTATTGATTATTATGGTTCACCATCACCAGTTAGACAAATATCTAATGTAACTACTCCTGAAGCAAATCAATTATTAATTAAGCCTTATGATGCATCAACTCTAAAAGCAATTGAACGTGCTATTAGTGCATCTGAACTAGGAATTACTCCAATTAATGATGGAACTTCAATTCGTCTTATTTTCCCTAAATTAACTGAGGAAAGAAGAAGAGAATTAGTTAAGAGCTTAGGAAAAATTACTGAAGGAGCTAAAGTAGCTTGTCGTAATATTAGAAGAGAAGGTAATGATGATATTAAGAAATTAAAATTACCTGAGGATGATGAAAAAGGTTATATTGAAGATATTCAAAAATTAACTGATAAATTCATGGAAAAAATCGATAAAGAAACAGAAATTAAAGAAAAAGAACTTATGGAAATCTAGACATTCAATAATTGAATGTCTTTTTTCTATATAATTCGTGCAATTATAAAAAAACTAGTGTATAATAAAATAGGTGGTTTATATGTTTAGACTAAAAGTCGATTATAAAAAGAGAATAGTTGTTGGATTAGTTAGCATTATCCCAATGATAGCTTTAGTAACTATTTTTTTAATTATATGTATAAAAAAGAATATTCCTGATGGAGGAGTAGTTGCGGTTATTTGTTCACTAGTATATTTACTTGGAATACCTGAACTAATATTCTTTGAAAAAGATAAAACAAAAAGATTAGATTATATTGCAAGAAAAGAAGAGACTAAGTGGACTCCATCTGGTATTGGAATATTAATTAGAACATCAATGTTTGTAATAGTTTTAGTATATTTAATTATAGTATTAATTGCCAAAAGGTAGGTGTAGTTATGAAAACAAGAATTATAACAGGATTTTGTATGGGAGTAGTTGGAATACCTTTATTAATATTTGCTCCTATCGAAGTGTTTATTGGCTTAGCAATGCTATTATCAATGGTAGCAACATATGAAATAATACATATGTTTGAAACTAAAAATGAAGCTAAATATTCATTTTTAGGCAAAGTAACTGTATTTACATTAGTTGCTTATGAATATTTATGTTTATCTTTATCTTGGTATTTTAAGAGTAAAGGTAATGATGTAGCTTTTGCTAATATACTTACTATATCATTACTTATTATGATGCTTGTAGTTGGTTTATTGATGTTATTTGATAAAACAATGGATTCCAATAATAGTGGTAAAATGCTTTTAGTAGTAAATTATGTTGGTATTGGTTTTGCAGCTGTACCTATTCTATTCTCATTTGGTAGAGGCGTATTAGTTTATATAATTATAGTTGCTGCATTTACTGATATGTTTGCATATTTCTTTGGTGTAGCACTTGGAACAAAGCTTATTAAAAGAAGACCTGCCCCAGTTATTAGTCCAAAGAAGAGCTTTGAAGGATGCATTGCTGGAGCGATATTTGGTAGTGTATTTGGATCACTTGTTTTTATTTTCTATAATGAATTATTCTCTGATGGTGGAACTTTATTTAAAAATGTTTGCTTATTCAACAATAAGGCAGTAGAGATTGTTGTAATAGTTATATTAACAATATTTGTAAGTACAGTAGGTCAATTTGGTGATTTAGTCGCATCTAAGCTTAAACGTGACAATGGAATAAAAGATTATGGTAAAATATTCCCAGGTCATGGTGGTGTAATGGATAGATTTGATTCATCACTATTCATTTCTATTTTCTTACTTATAGTATTTATGTTTTTAGGAGTAATATTACCACTATAGGAGGTATAATATGAATATTATTTTACTTGGTGGTACAGGCTCAATTGGTTCTATGAGCTTAGATTTAATAAGAGATTATAAATATAATCTTTTAGGTGTATCACTTGGCACAAATTTAGATAGATCTATTGAGATTGTAAAAGAATTTAAACCTACATATATATGTGTTAGAAAAGCCTCTGATAAGGCTCTTTTTAGCGGATTATGTGAAAATATATTTATTGGTGATGAAGGCTTAAAAGAATTAGCAAAAATTAAATGTGATATTTTGCTTAATGCTTTATCTGGTTCAATTGGTTTAATACCTACAATAGAAGCAATTAATGCTAAAAATGATATAGCTTTAGCTAATAAAGAATCTTTGGTTATGGCTGGAGATATAATTATGAAATTAGCTAAAAAGAATAATGTTAATATTTATCCTGTTGATAGTGAGCATAGTGCTATATGGCAAGCTATTAAAGGTGAGGATTATAATACAATTAATAAATTATACATCACAGCTTCTGGTGGAGCATTTAGAGATAAAAAAAGAAATGAGCTTGAAAATGTTACAGTAAATGAAGCACTTAATCATCCTAACTGGAGTATGGGTAAAAAAATAACAATAGATTCAGCAACTATGATGAATAAGGGGTTAGAAGTAATAGAAGCACATCACTTATTTAATATACCTTATAAAAACATAGTACCAGTATTACATAAGGAGTCTGTTATTCATGCACTTGTATCATTTAATGATTCAAATATTAAAGCAATATTAGCACCTCATGATATGAAATTACCTATATTGTATGCTTTAAATAGAGGATCTAGAATAAATTATGAAAACAAACTTAATTTAACTACTTTGCATTTTAAAAAGATGTCATTTAAGAGATTTCCACTACTTAAATATGCAATAGATGCAGGAAAAAAAGGTGGAATTATGCCTACAGTTTTAACTAGTAGTAATGAAGCTGCAGTAAAACTTTTTTTAGATGGTAAAATTAAGATTTTAGATATAGAAACTATTGTTTATAATGAACTTAGTAATACTAAGAATTTTAAGCCAACAATAGATGATATTATTAGAGTTGATAAAGAAATAAGAGAAAGAATTCTTGGAGGAAAATAGAATGATAGTATTAGCAATATTAGCCTTCTTATTTGGACTATGCTTAATTATTTCATTACATGAACTTGGACATTTTATGTTTGCAAAAAAATATAATGTCTTATGTTATGATTATTCGGTAGGTATGGGTCCACTTATCTACGGTAAGAAGAAGGGTGAAACTTTATATGGAATAAGAGCAATTCCTCTAGGAGGATTCGTTGCTATGGCAGATGGTGCTATGGCTAATGACTTTATAACTAATGATATGGAATTAGGTCTTAACTTAGATGAAGATAATTTAGTTAGTGAAATTATATTTAACAAATCAAAAGAATCTAAAATATATGGGAAGGTAGTAGATAGAGATGTTTACTGCGAAGATGGTAAAACACCATATATTACTTTAAATGTTGATGGCATAGAAACAAAGTATGATGTTAAAAAAGATGCTATGATGCATTTTAAGTCTAAAAAACAAATGCAAATAGCCACTTATGATAGATGCTTTGAATCAAAGACAAAACTACAAAGATTTATAATGTTATTTGCTGGTCCTGGTATGAACTTCGTACTTGCAATATTCTTATTTATTATTGCTGGTTTATTTATTGGTAAAGCCTCAAATAAGCCAATTATTGGAAGCTTAGATGAAAAAATAAAAGTTCAAAATAAAGATTATGTATCACCTGCTTATTCTGCTGGATTACGTAAAGGTGATAAAATAATTAAGGTTAATGATAGAGAGATTACTAAATGGGATGAAATAAGTATAATTGATGAAGAAGTATTAAAAAGTAGTAATTTAACAGTAGATGTTACTTATGAAAGAGATGGTAATACTTTAACTTCAACAATTAGACCTATTATATATATTGGTAATTTAGGTGTTGTTGGTAATTTTGAAGAGCATAAAGATGTAAGTGGTGCGGAAGTATTTATTTATACTACAAAAGCTGAAAAAGCTGGAATTAAAAATTATGATGTTATTACAAAAATTAATGATACTGAAATAACTTCATGGAATGATCTAGTAACTTTCTGTTTAAATAAAGAAAATAACGGAAAGAAAGTAGATGTTTATGTTACTAGAGATGGTGTAGCTCTAAGTAAGGCAATTGAGGTAACACTGCTTAAAGAAAGTACAGTTAAAAAGATTAAAGAATTAGAAGTTTTTGGAGCAAAAATAGGTATAACACCTAAATATAATTTCAATTTCTTCTATAGTTTTGTTTATTCATTTAAAAGTTTTGGAAAGAGTGTTGTTAGTGTATGGAATACATTAGTGTTATTATTCTCATCAAGAGATGTAAAAGTATCTGATTTATC
The DNA here is from genome assembly GCA_024694145.1 of bacterium. Lineage (GTDB taxonomy): Bacteria > Bacillota_I > Bacilli_A > Acholeplasmatales > JAEDCM01 > RGIG10196. The sequence continues at coordinate 5,951 of JAILKD010000023.1, forward strand.
AGGTCCTATTGGTATATATACATTAATAAAAAATTCCTTAGTTGGTGGATTTACTAACTATATATATTTCCTAGGATTTTTAAGTGTAAATATTGGAATTGTTAACCTACTTCCAATACCTGCTCTAGATGGTGGTAGAATAGTACTTGTAGGAGTAGAAGCAGTAACAAGAAAGAAAATAAATAAAAAGGTTGAAGATAACCTAACAACTATTGTATTCTTCTTATTAATTGCATTACTATTATACATATCATTTAACGACATTTTAAGGTTACGATAGTATATATTATATATATATTATATGTACTAATTTATTCATTATAATCTATATTAAAAATGGCATTTTTCAGGTGCCATTTTTTTATTTGAAAAAAATATAAAAAATTATGAAAAAAAGTGTTGACTTTAATATCATTCCGGTATAGAATAAGAAAGGTGTGTGAAAAATTAGATTTTACGATTTAATAAATTATAAAATTTAATTAAAATACACTTGACATCTGTTTGAAGCAATGATATAATGAAAAAGCACTGTGATAAAACAGAGCAAGAAATAGGTCTTTGAAAACTGAACATAGACAGGCAAAATAAAAGCGCAAAGCGAATTAATAATAAGAGCAAAACAAACGAAAACATAAATTTATGGAGAGTTTGATCCTGGCTCAGGATGAACGCTGGCGGCGTGCCTAATACATGCAAGTCGAACGCACATTTTCGGATGTGAGTGGCG
>JAILKD010000045.1 GCA_024694145.1 bacterium
TAACTTATTACATTTTATCAATTATTACTTATAAAAATTTAATACCAAGAGGTGTTGAAAAGCCTCTAAATGAATGTGATTTAACTAATACTCAGTATAAACCATATATTAGTGATTTATATAGTGATATTGATTATATTAGTAAAATGAAATATAAGGAAGTTAAAATAAATTCATTTGATAACTTAGAATTAAAAGCAAATTATTATGATAATAATTCTAATAAATGCGCCATACTTATTCATGGCTATAAAGCTACTCCTTTTAATAACTTTTCTACTATTGGTAAATACTTACTTGATATGGGTTATAACTTATTAATGATATACCAAAGAACACATGGTAAAAGTGATGGTAGATATATTACATTTTCTAAAAAAGAAGGACTAGATCTTTTAAAATGGATAGAATATGTTAATAATATGGATAATATAGATGAAATAATTTTATATGGAATATCTATGGGTTCATCAACATTAATGAGTGTGTCTGATAAAATAGAAAGTAAAAAAGTAAAACTATTAGTATTTGAGTCAGGATTCATTAAAATGAGTAAAATGATAAAAGATTCACTAAAAAGAAATAATAAATTATTATTACTATTTTATCCACTTGTTAAAGTGCATGCACTTGTATTTTCTCACTTTAGAATAACTGGCTTTGATATATCTAAGAAATTAAATAATTGTAATTATAAAACTTTATTTATTCACGGAAAAGAAGATAGATTAATTAATTATAATGATACACTTCATGCATTTAGTAATAAAAAAGATAATAAAGAATTATTATTAATTGATGGTGCAGGACATAATATGTGTAATCTATATAATAGAAGTATTATAGAAGAAAAAATAAAAGAAATGACAAAATAAAAAAGCTTAGATAATCTCTTATCTAAGTTTTTTTTTATTACTTTTGTAATACTTCATTCATTATATCAGTTTCAGCTTTTAAATTTTCACTGATAGGTTTACCCATATAGAATGCAGCCATTAGACCTGGACCTACATTTATACCACATGAAGGGAATACATCATTAATAATGATTTCTTTTGGATTGAATTTGTTTTGTAACATTTCTTTAAATTCTAGTGCTTGCTTCATATGATTTGTTTGAGCAATTAATATAATTTGTTCACTAGGATTTTCAATTGTTTTATCAATATAATTTAAGATTGCTTGATAAGCTTTCTTTTCACCTTTAGCTTTACCTAAAACTGTAGTTAAACCTTGATGGTTAAATTCTCCAAGAGGTTTAATACCAATTAGTGTTCCAAAGAATGCTTTAGAGTTTGATAGTCTACCTTTTTTAGCAACAAATGATAGATCATCAAGCCATCCCATTTCATGGAAGCAATTTTTCTTATCTTCAATGATTTTAGCTACTTCATCAATACCTTTACCTTGTTCTCTAAGAAGAGAAGCGTAAATAGCAATTAATCCAAAACCATTTGAATATCTTTGACTATCAATACAAATTATTTTAGCATCAGGATATTCTTCTAAAGCTAATTCACGAGCCTTTTGTGCAAAGTTATAAGTTCCTGATAATGCACTAGAAATAGAAAGTGATAGTACATCATAACCTTCTTTAATATATTTAACAAAAGCTTCTTTAAATTCATCTATATTTGCTGGGCTTGTTGAATATGCATTTGGATTACTCTTTAATGCTTTATAGAATTCTTCTCTAGTTGAGTATTTCCATTCTAGAACACCTTCACGTTCAACTTTATCAGGAAATACGATATGTCCTTTAACATATTCAATGTCAAATCTCTTTCTTAATTCTTCACTTAAGTCACATGTTACATCTGGTAAAATAACAAATTTCTTCATTTTATTACACCTCTCACTCTTAAAATTATATACTAATTGGCTTTTTTTGTAAACAATGTATGCGAATGAGATAATTATATGTTATAATTATTATATTATGGAAATAATATAAGAGGTAGTATTATGGACGTTAAATTACTTGATGGATTACTATTTGAAAAAATGCTTTATAATGGCTTAAAAAATTTAAAACAAAATATAGATTTAATTAACTCACTTAATGTTTTCCCTGTACCAGATGGTGATACAGGTATAAATATGTTTTTAACTTTAGAAAGTGGTTATTTGAAAAGTAATAGAGATAGAAACTTAGGATTATATCTAAAAAGTGTTTCAAAAGGAATGTTACTAGGAGCACGTGGTAATTCAGGAGTTATTCTATCACAATTATTTAGAGGGTTATCTAAATCATTACTAAATAAAAGTGAAGCAAATGCTTTTGATTTAGTAGATGCTTTTATTGAATCATATAGAACAGCTTATAGTGCTGTAGTTAATCCTCAAGAAGGAACAATTCTAACTACATCTAGAGAAGCTATTGAATTAATTAAAAGTAGAATAAATGAAAATACTACAGTAGATAAATTAATTATGATGTATCATGATCAACTTAGAATTTCTTTAGCTGAAACTCCAAAACATTTAATTACTTTAAGAGAAGCTGGAGTAGTTGATAGTGGTGCTTATGGATTAATGATTATTTATGAAGGAATAGTTAAATACTTAGAAGGTATTATATTAGATGATTTTGATTTAGATGATAAGTCTAAACAAAACAATATAGAAAATATTGAATTTGATAATTCTACATATAAATATAGTGTTTCATATAAACTTCAATTAGATTATCTAAAAATTGATTTTATAGAAGATAATATTAATGAACTAAAAAATGAATTATTAGTCCTTGGCGATCTTATTACTTTTAGTAGAGCTGATAATATTATTGAGGTTGTAATAGCTACAGATAAACCAGGATATATTGTTAATATATCTCAAAAATATGGGGAGTTCATAGATATTAATATAGGAACACTAGAAAACAAGAAAAAATCAGAAGAAATAGCATTCTTTGCTATTACACAAGGTGAAGGATTAATTAACACTTTAAAGGAATTAGGTTGTAAGCATGTTTTAGAGCGTGGTAGTAATACAACTATTTCAACTGACGAAATAATTGATGTATTTAAAGATATTAATGCTAAAAACATTATTTGTTTACCTAATAATGTATCTTCAGGAATAATTATTAAGTGTGCTAGTGAAAAAATAAAAGATAAGAATGTATTTGTTATAGATAGTAAAACACCTGTTGAAGCATATTTAGCTATGTCTATGGTTGTTGGTGATAATGATGATCCGTTATTCCAAGTTAAACAAATGAATAATGGTATTAAAGATGTTAAAACTATATTTATGAACACTGATAATGATTATTCATGTTTACTAGATGGAAAGAAATATTCATCTGATAATTTTAAAGATACTATTAATCAAGTATTTAATAAAATTAATCAAATTAAAAAACGTGAGATATTAATTTTATTAAAAGGAATAAATCTAGATGATGATTTAATTGATGATATAACTAGCTATATAGAAGATGAATATCCAAACTTTGAAATAGGAGTAATAGAAGCAAATCAAGATGACTTTGAACTAATAATAGGGGTGAATTAGATGAAAATCGTAATTGATACTTTAGGTAGTGATAATAAACTTAATAGTATTCTAGATGGCGTAGTTGATTCATTAAATGAGTTTAAAACTTATGATTATGTTTTAGTAGGAGATAGTGATTATATTAAAAACTATTTAGATAAGAAAGTAGACTTTAATAGAATTGAACTAATTGATGCAAAAGATGAAGTTGATGATTCAACTAATCCTATGCTTATGCTTAGAGATTTAGATGATACAGCTTTAGTTAAAGCACTTAAAAGAAGTAAAGAAAGTGATTCTATTGGATTAATTACTTGTTCTAATACTGGTTGTGTATTAGTTGGATCTATTATGCATGTTGGCCTAGTTAATAAAAAGTTATTGACTCCAACACTATGCTGTATGCTTAAAAATGATAGATATGAAGATTTATGTTTAGCTGATTGCGGAGCTAATATTAATTCTACAAGCGAAAATCTTTTAACTTATGCAAAGCTAGCAAATGCTTTTGTTATGAGCTATTTTAACATTGATAAGCCTAAAATAGGACTTTTATCTAATGGCTCAAGTGATAAAAAAGGTGATAATGTTATTAAAGGTGCTAATAAGTTACTTAGAGAATCTGATTTAAACTTTGTTGGTAATATAGAAGCATGCGATATATTTAGTAGTGATATAAATGTATTAGTTACTGATGGCATGCTTGGTAATGTAGTACTTAAAAATAGTGAAGGTGTAGCTAAAACTATTATTAAGCTAATAGAGGATAATAAATCAAAAGAAATAATTACAAAATATTTTGATTATTCTAATTTAGGTTGTTCATTCTTCTTAGGGACTAAAAAACTAATTATAAAGAATCATGGTAATGTTAGTAGAACAACTATAACAAGCACAGTTAATATTTTAATTAGATTACATGAAAACAATTTGATTTCTAAAATAGAAAACATTTAGGAGTTGATAAAATGGTAAACGTTAGAAAAATAGTTAATACTAGAGTAAATGCACTTACTAATAGTAAAATGGATTTAGAAGCAATCTATAATGTAATGTTTATGGAGAAAAAATACATTTTTGCTGAAAGCAATAATGGATATAAAATAACTAAGCATACATATAGTGATGTAGATAAGAAAATAAAAGATGTTGCTTATTCAATTAATCAAAAATACCCCGATTTAAAAGATACTTATATAGGTATATCTATAGATACATCTATTGAATGGATTTATGTATTCTGGGGCATTATTCTATCAAATAATAAACCATTCTTAATTAATCTAAGGCATCCAAAAGAGCTTACTAACGCAATTATCGATGATTTAGAGATAAAATATGTAATAGGCTCAAATTTAGGATATAATGCAACACTTATTAATCTAAATGAATTAGATTTAGAACATCCAACAGATTATAAATTCATTTTTTCTAACGAATTATGTTTATCAACAAGTGCAACAACCCTAAAAAGAAAAGTAGTATTCTTTACAGGTTTAGAATTATCAAATCAAATACTTAATGTTAAATATGTATTACAAAATAATAAAGAAGTTAAAAAGCATTATAAAAACAGTTTAAAGCAATTGGTATTCTTACCACTTTATCATATATTTGGTCTTATTGCCGTATATGTTTGGTTCTGTTTCTTTGGTAGAACACTAGTATTCTTAAAGGATTATTCATCTAATACTATTTTAAATACTATTAAGATGCATAAGGTTACTCATATATTCGCAGTACCACTATTCTGGCAGTCCATAGAAAAAGAAATATTAAAAGAAGTTAGTAAGAAAAGTGAAAAGACTCAAAAGAAGTTTTATGATGGTATGAATAAAACTCTTAAGCTTCAACAGAAGTTCCCTTCTTTAGGATTAAAGCTATCTAAAAAGGGAATGAAAGAAATAACTGATAAATTATTTGGTCGCCAAGTAGTATTTACTATTACAGGAGGATCATATATAAAAGATTCTACATTAAGACTAATAAATGCCTTAGGCTACCCACTTTATAATGGCTATGGTATGAGTGAAATAGGTATTACAAGTGTAGAATTAGGAGGTATTACTGATAGACTTAAAAACTCTATTGGTAAACCAATGCCTTCAGTAGAATATAAAATAATTGATGATATTTTATATGTTAAAGGTAAGTCTATTAGTCATAAGATTATGGTCAATAAAGAAATAACTGTAATCGATGAATATTATAAAACTAATGATATTGTTAAAGTTGATGAAGATGGTAGATATTATATATTAGGTAGACTTGATGATTTATATATTTCAAATAATGGGGAAAATGTTAGCCCTGATGAAATAGAAAAACTACTTAATATAGAAAACATTAATAACTATTCAGTACTAGATATTAAAGGTAATTTAAGTTTAGTTATTGAAATAAAGAAGTATCTAACTAATAGTCAAAAAGAAGCTATTAATAATAGTGTAATAGAAAATGTTAATAAGCTAGATAATTCATTTAAACCTACTAAAATATATTACGCATTTGATCCTCTTATGAGTGAGGTACAAATAAAGGTTAGTAGAAAATA
>JAILKD010000009.1 GCA_024694145.1 bacterium
AAAAAGAAGCTTTATTTGAAGATGTAGTAATTGGTTTAAATAATATTTATGGAGTAATAAGAATGGATTATTTTGTATCTTTAGTAAATAATTATTTAAATTTAAATTTAGATGAAGATGCTCTATTAGATAAATTATTAATGAAACTTAAATTTAATCAGCGTGTTAATAATTTTACTATTAACTGGAAGAATATTGGTGAGACTGATTACTTCTTTACATTCTTTGAGTATGATGATGAAATAGGTAGACTTTGTGAAAGCCAAAAACAAATGAATTTTAAGTATAATATTTATGATTTAGAAGAAGTATTAAAAAGGGCTTATAAAAAATATGATAATTATACATATGAAGTAATAGATAAGCTAAAAACAAGTAATAAAAAGCTAAATGATGAATATTTAGATGAGTTTGTATTAAATAGCTTTAAGGGTAGTGAAAAAGCAGTTAAAGAGCTTGATACAATATTATCAGGTGTTAAAGATGAAAAAGATGATTTACTTGAAATGCTTGCCTTGTGGCATAATAATATAGGATTATATCCTTTATGTGGTAATTCTATAGATTCAATGCAAGAAGAATCATTTGTAAGTTAGGAGGAATAAAATGAATTATTTAGGTTTTGATTTAAAAGAAGAAATTATTAATGCCTTAAAAGATTTAAGATTCAATTCTTTTACTCCTATACAAAAAGAAATACTTCCAAAAGCACTTGATAATAAATCTTTAATTGGACAATCAAAAACAGGTAGTGGTAAAACACATGCATTCTTAATTCCAATCTTTAATAAATTAGATATTAATTTAAAAGAATGTCAAGCAATAATTTTATTACCTACTAGAGAGTTAGCGATGCAAATATATAATGTTTGTAGTCATATGAATAGTTTCTTTAATAATGAAATTTATATTAGAATTTATACAGGCGGATCAGATAGATTAAAAGAAATAAAAAAATTAGAAACATCACAACCTCAAATAGTCATAGGTACACCTGGTAGAATAAGTGATTTAATGATTAAAGCAAATGCACTAAAAGCATATACAGCTAAAATGCTTGTAGTAGATGAAGCAGATATGGCTTTTGAGATAGGTTTCTTAGATGATATAGATTTAATCGCAGGACGCTTAGAAAACCCTCAAATAATGGTTTTTAGTGCAACTATAAAAGAAGAGATTAAACCTTTCTTAAAGAAGTATATAGGCTCAAGCGAGCATGTTAAAGTTGATTTAGAATTAAATAAAATTAAGCATGTTTTAATTCCCATTAAATCTAGAGATAAATTTATGTTACTATCTTGGTTAATAAATAATATTAACCCATATTTATGTTTAATATTTGGTAATAGTAAAAATGAGTGTGAAACAATTGCCTCATTCTTACTTAATAACAATATTAAAGTAGGAATACTTCATGGTGGACTTGGTGCTAGAGAGCGTAAAAGAGTTTTAAATGATATAAATAGTCTAAAGTATCAATATGTTGTAGTAAGTGATATAGCTGCTCGTGGTATTGATATTGATGGAGTAAGTCATGTCATTAATTTTAGTTTGCCACAAGACTTTGAATTTTATATTCATAGAAGTGGTAGAACCGCAAGAAATAATTTAGATGGAATTTGTTATAGCTTTACAGAATTTAAAAATGAAGATTATTTAAAATCACTAGAAAATAAAGGAGTAGTTTTTGAATATAATGATTTAAAGCCAAATGGCTTTTCATCATATAATCCAAACAGAAGATTAGATAGAATTAAGCCTATTTCTGAGGAAAGAAAAAAGGCTGAAAAATATGTTCCTAAAGCTAAAAAAGTAACTCCTGGATATAAGAAAAAACGTGCTAAAGAAGTAAAAAAAATAGAAAACAAATTAAAATATGGCACAAAAAGGGGCAAATAAGCCTCTTTTTTAATATAAAGCATATAAACTCGATATAAAAAAGTGCATATAATCATTAAAACTCACTATAAAAAAGTGTGAATATATATTGAAACTCACTATAAAAAGGTGTAAAATATAAGTGGAAGTGATGATATGTATAAAAGAAAAATCATAAGCGATATAAAAAAATGGGAAGATTCTTTAATAATCAAGAAACGAGCATTAGTTATTAAGGGACTAAGACAAATTGGTAAGACAACAATTGTAAAAGAATATTGTAAAAGTAAATATGAAAACATTGTTTATATCAATTTCATGGAAAATACATCTATAAAAAAGGTCTTTGATGGAGATTTAGTAGTTAATGATATGATTCGAGATTTGTCAGCTTCATTACCTAATTCAAAATTTATTCCTAATAAAACAGTAATAATATTTGATGAATTACAAGAATGTGCAAATGCTAGATCTGCTATAAAGCCTTTTATGATTGATGGAAGGTTTGATATTATTGCAACCGGTTCATTAATCGGCTTAAGGGGGTACAATAAAAAGAAATCTAAAGGGATACCAACAGGTTTTGAATATAATATTAATATGTATCCTATGGACTTTGAAGAATATTTATGGGCAAAAGGAATTAAAGAAGATGTAATTGAAGAGATTAAAAAATGCTTTTTGTCTGAAAAAGCAATTAGTGAATCTCTTAATAATTCTTTCTTAAAGTATTTCAAAGAATACTTATGCGTAGGTGGAATGCCAGATGCAATAACTACTTTTTTACTTACAAATGATTTAAATCAAGTATATGATGTTCAAAGAAACATCTTGGAACAGTATAAGGATGATTTTGGTAAGCATTTAGATGATAAAGAAAATGAAATAATAAATAATAGAGAACTTGTAAAAATTTTGGAAGTGTATAATTCGATTCCTAATCAATTATCAAAAGAAAATAAGAAGTTTCAATATAGTTGCATTAATAAAGGAGCAAAAGCAAGAGAATATAGAGATGCAATAACATGGCTTGAAGAATTCGGATTGGTAAAACTATGTTATAATCTTTCCAATCCTGAATTGCCACTTGAAGGTAATAAAATAGACGATGAATTTAAAATATATGTTTCTGATACAGGATTATTTGTTGCTATGCTAGAAAAAGGAACTACAAATAATATTCTAAATGGTGATTTAAAAATATATAAAGGAGCTATATTTGAAAATGTTATTGCTGATGCATTCATAAAGCTTGGGAAAAATTTGTACTATTATAGCAAAAGTAGTGGATTAGAAGTTGATTTTATCACAAGGTATAACGATAAACTAACATTGATTGAAGTAAAAGCTACAAATGGTAATTCTAAATCTTTAAAAGAATTATTAAATAATAAAGAAAAGTATAATATTGATTCGGCTATTAAATTAATTGACGGAAATATCGGCAAGAATAATAAGATTTACACTATTCCTTTATATATGGCTTATTTAATAGATTAAAATAAAAAATAAATAGAAGCAGTTGACCACAAATTGTTGGCAACTGAAGGAGGTATAAAATGATAATAGGTTCACACGTAGGATTAAAGGCGCCTGATTTTTTGGTAGGTAGCGTTAATGAAGCATTAAGTTATAATGCTAATGCATTAATGCTTTATACTGGTGCACCGCAAAATACACTTAGAAAACCAATTGGTGAGTTAAAGGTTAATGAAGCAAAAGAATTAATAAAAAAACACAATCTAACAGTGATTGTGCATGCGCCATATATCTTAAATTTAGCTTCGCCAGACGAAGAAAAAAGAAGTTTTTCTATTAGTTTTTTAAAGCAAGAACTTAAAAGAGTAGAAGAAATAGGATCAAATATTTTAGTGTTACATCCAGGTAATCACATGACAAATACAATAGAAGAAGGATTAGATTTAATAGTAGATTCACTTAATAAAGTTGGCAAATCTAATGTTAAAATAGCTATAGAAACAATGGCTGGTAAGGGATCAGAATGTTGCTTTAAATTTGAGCAAATTAAGTACTTAATTGACCATGTAAATTACCCTCTTTATGTATGTTTTGATACATGCCATACATTTGATTCTGGCTATGATTTAGTCAATAAATATGATGAAATTTTTAGTGAATTTGATAGCATTATAGGGCTAGAAAAAATCATTTGTTTTCATATAAATGATAGTAAAAATGTGCTAGAAAGTCATAAAGATAGACACGAAAATATAGGCAAAGGAAACATTGGATTAGATACTTTAAAGCGTGTTGTTAATGATGGAAAATTCATAAGTATTCCAAAAATTTTAGAGACACCTTATATTGATGGAATTGCTCCTTATAAAGAAGAAATAGAACTTTTAACTAAATAGTTGATAAACGCATTATAAAGCGATATTTATAAATAATTAATAGGCATATATCAGTAGTTTTTGCCTATTTTTTTTGTTTAAAAAAAGATAAATAAATATAAAATTAGTGTAAACGCTTTGTGATAGTTTTGTGAAACAATTTATAAAATACTTGATTTAATAAGAAAAACTATATATAATATTTATAATAAATATGTATGTACTTTGCGCGTTTGCGCGCATATTATTTTATGCGGTGTAGTTATATTAACAAACGCTTGAAAGGAGCTGATTGTTATGAGATTCTTTAAATCAATCAAAAGAAAGGCAGGAAATGCAATACTTCCAGTTGTTGGAACAATTTTAGGTTTAACAATACTAGCAGGATCTGTTGTTGGTGTTGCACTAAACTCAAGCAAAATTGTGTATAGACAAAACAATCTTGAAAATCAAAATGATGCAAGACAAATTCTATATTTAGCAGCGAAATATTTCTGTCATGAAATTAATCCTACTACTGAGCATCCAGAAGGAAGATCTGCATCTGATATTAGAGCTGAACTTCAAGAGATTTTTGGACCTGGCCTAAAAGTAACTCGTGATGAAGTTGACACTGAAAAATATTACATTTGGTATCCTAACAAGTATGTATCAGGTAATGAATATACAACTGATGATAATGTTGCTGAATGGTTAAAAGCTACAATAAGAAAGACTGAAGGTGACGATGATAATGGAGATCATGGTGACTCTGGTATCAACAACACATTATTTAGTCAAGAAGCTAAACTAGATGAAAAATTTGCCATTGGTAATATGATGACTGTCTACATGACTGATGAAGGATTACTTCCTGGTAGACGTTATGCATTAAATGAAATTTCACTAGTTGAATCAGATATTGATACATTCGATGAAGCATTCACATATATGAACAATACAGGTGTACTTCAAATTGATGATATTGGTGTTGCTTTATATCAATATGGTTTAGTTCAAGGAAATGGTGGAGTTAGTTATATTCAAACACCAGCAAGCGCAACTCAACCATATACAATTGTATACAAAACAGGTAACCTAGGTGGTAACTATTACTGGCAATATAATGGTAGTAGTAATACTACATGGCTTTATAGACAAGAATATGATATCGATATGATTTACAATATGATTTGTTATTATGATAATTCTATGGCAAATAGAATAACTTCAAATGACATTTCATATAGATATGATGAAGCAAATGATTCTCATACTATAACTTGTACTAAATCAGGAGTATCATTTGGAGATACATATACATATACTTCAAGTCAACGTTTTGCAGAAGCATTAGCTGATTATGTATTCTGGGATAACCTTCCAAGATTGTGTATGTATATTGATGAATTCCAAACAAAGATTTATCAACTTGTTGATGATGATTTAAATTACAAATACAGAAATTCAAATATCAACATTCATAAACATGAATATATTTGGAATGATGCTGGCTTAAAGATTTATCCATATTTCTATGAATATGTTGGATGGAGTACAACTTATAGCTGGTATACAGAATACAATTATACAAAAGAACAGATTGAAGCTGTATTTAGAAACAATCTAACAGGTTATAAAGATGCCAATGGAAATCTTGATTATTCAAAGATTTATGAAAAATTAACAACTAAATATAGTAAGCAAATTATCCAAGATGCTTATAAAGTTTACTATGATGAAATGAAAGCCTACTATAAAGGAGATCAAAATAGATTAAATGAGATTAGAAATGGTGGATGGATTCAATATACTGATGTACCACAAACTTTAATGCATTTTAAAACATTTAAAACTGAATCTGAAGATGGAAAAGGTAACAAACTTAACCTAAAGAATTCTGTTTATGGTTGGAATGAATATAGCAAGTGGGTTGATGGTTATAAAAATAACAACTATTGGTATGGTTATTTCTTCGGTGCAGATTATGATGACTATGAGTATTTCGTAGATGATAGAGGATTCTATAATCCAAACTTCTATTATTGTAATGAAACAAATAAGACTGCTTATAATTATCAAATTTCTGAAGGTACAAATGACTTCACAAAAGAAGTTCTTGCTTATTTAAACCAAAGATTTAAAGAAAAATATATTACAAATGAGACTCCAATGATGAGTAGTGGTTCAAGCTCATTACAAAATGGAGAAGCATTTGGTGGATTCGCATCAGAGAATGAAGACCAATTAATAAAGGCTCCTCAACTAAACATTGAATGGAAAAATGGTAAATATATGATTAAAATTTCTTATCACTTTGATGTATTGATTAAATTCCGTGAACAAACTGATAAGAAGAATAATGTAAAGCAATATAGATATGAACTTAGAAACTGGTATAGTGATGATACAGATGGTGGAAATGATACTGTATGGCTAACAATTGATGAATTCTTTGATTTGTTTGGTGATGAAGTACTAATGTTCTATGCACATGATCATTTAACAGAAGAACAAATTTCTACTATTGAACATATTGATACAACAAAACTTACTAGAGATTATTTAAAGGATTTAATGATTGATCCAATTAGATATCAATATTTGCCAACAAGTAATTATTCTGAGATATTCGGCGATAATAATGGCAAACAAGGTTTAAAACAATTATCTATAACAAATAAGTTAGTTACATATTATCTTGAAAATTCAAATGATTCTATCAAGAATTCTATTGATAATGCAAGTTATGGATTAACAATTACAAATGTTGAATACAAGAATGATTTAGGTAGTACTCTTAAAGATTATTTTGATTACATTGTTGATTTTGATATTATGATTGACCTTGATGGTGATGGTTCTTATGATCAAACTCAACATAGAAAAGTAAGTTTTGTAATGCAATATGTTACATATAGCCCACAAAATAACGCTATATATAGTGCAACAACAAATACTTATACAGATTCTTATAATAGCAATGTATCTCAAAAATTAGATACTGATGGTGAATATAAGAATTTCTTCGAAGCAGTTGTTATTAAGGATAACCAAGGTAATGCTATTAACTGTCAATCTTTAAAAGATTCTAACGTTAGAACAATCCTAACAGCAATTCCTTATACAAAGAGAATTAATTCTGATCAAGTTAAATATGGCGATCATAAGATTACTATTGATGGTAGAGACTATACTTACACTAGAACTCTAAGTGATATTTATCATGTAACTGAAAATACATTATATGATGGTTCAATTGAAAACTTACCTGAAAATCAAGATATCACAATTGATGCTGGTAAATCACTATTTGTTAATGGAAACTTATTCTTAAAGGGTGATCAAGATTTAACTCTTGGAACTAATGCAATGATTTTCATTAATGGTAACTTAGATGTATCTTACAATGTAAGAGAAAAGATGGATACTAATGGTTCAACTTATAATACTACTTGGTATGCTAGACAATTAACATCAACTAATATAGCTAACTTTAGAAAG
>JAILKD010000022.1 GCA_024694145.1 bacterium
ATATCTACTTTTTATTTTTGTGATATAATAGTGCTATACCATATATTATGGAGTTGATTTTCTATGGTTATTTTTAGTAAAAATGAAATTGAATCAATTAATTTAGGTTATAAATTAGGTTTAGCTCTAGAATGTCCTTCAACTATTTTACTTGAGGGTGATTTAGGTGCGGGTAAAACTACTTTTACTAAAGGAATTGATTCAATTTCATTTTTACTAAAAATAACCATAGAAAATCAACTCCATAATATATGGTATAGCACTATTATATCACAAAAATAAAAAGTAGATATATAAAATATCTACTTATTTTTCATTTGTTTATGATAAATTAATTTTATCTAAAACCTCTTTATATGAAGGATCATTTGTTAGTTCATATAAATTATTAACTATTTCTAATGCTGTAACAGCATCATAATCTTTAATTTTTGCATAAATATAGTTTAATTCATTAATCATGATTGCTGGTGAATTAATTTTTTTATTATCCATAAAATTAAGTATAGCATCTATTGATGGATCCATCTCTTTACCTAAACAATCATAAATTCTAAACAATTCTGGAGTAGTAATCTCTTCGTTTTCTTCTGAAACATATCTAGCAAATAAAATCATATAGAGGGCTTCAACATAATTTTCATATCTAAAATAATACTCACTTAAATTTCTATAAAACCTTTGAAAATCAACTGGTCTATATACATATTTAATTGCTAAATTAGATTCCTTAAAGAAATCATCAAGTTCGTTTGTAAGTCTAAAAGAATCTGCATATTTAAATCTAATCAAGGAGTCGAAAGGGTTTATTTCTAGCGATTTTTTAAACATATCTCTAGCTTCTATATATTTACCTGTAAGCATTAATGCTGTACCATATAAATCATATAATTTCTTGATATTTAATTCTTCTTTTTTTATTTTTTTATCAAAATTAGTTAAATATAAATAATACTCTATTCCGTTGTTAAAGCTATTCCCAACTTCTTTAGTATCTACTTTTCCAAGTAGCTCCTTAGCCATATCAATGGCATCATAATATTTATTATTAGTAACTAATTCATCAATCTTACTTAAAGTATAATCAAACTTTATTTTATCCATTTTTCTTATCCTTGTTTCTTTTTTTCGTTTTTACTTTTCTATATAATGCGCATTCTTCGGAAACACCAAACTTCTCCATTATCTCTTCTGCCTCTAATGTTGTATACTCCTGAGGGATTAATAACTGAGCTGCGAATTCGTTTGCTTGCCATTCGGCATCTTCATAGCTTTTTTCTATTTCTTCAACTTCCACTACTTCAAATTTTAAGACTTGTATTTGAATATAATGAAATAATTCATGTGCTAAAGTAAAGCGGGCTCTACCAATATCATCACATAATTCTTCATCTACACAATCCTTTACATAAATAGTGTTAGTTATAGGATCGTATTTCCCGTATTCTCCTTCTTCAAAAATAGGATTATCATCTTCTAAGATTTGATATGTAAGTAATCCCTTATCAGCTAAATCCGTAATATATTCATAAATAGGAAAAAAAGAATCTAATGGAGCATTATATTCTTTTCTAACTCTATCAGCTTCTTTTTTTATTGCACTTACACCTAGCGGATTAGTTTTCTTCTTCATCTTCCAAAGCTTTCTTAAGTTTTTCAATTAATTTTGGATCAGCATCACTTATTTTTCTTGCAAACATTAAAGATACTTTTCTTTGTTCCTTATTCAAAGAAGGTAATTCAAGCTTTATAGCTTTATTAGTTTCAAAGATAGCAACATAAATTTTGTTACGCATTTCCTTATCCAACTTATATTCCTTAGCAATCTTATCAGCGTAATCAATTGGTATTGTTTTCTTACCTACTTCTAGCGCAGATAAGAAGGCTGCGGATATATCCAATCTCTTTGCCATTGTTCTTAAGGACTCATTAAGTGGAGTTCTTATTTCCTTCATTACTTTTCCAAAACTACTTGCCATAATATTCACCCTTTCTTATTTATAACTTTCTATTAGTTTCTTAAATTTAGGTAAGGAATTAATAATTGTTTCCTTGCTTACACAATAAGCAATTCTTACATATCCTTTAACACCAAAGTCATCACTTGGAACCACTAAAATGTCGTATTCTAGAGCTTTCTTGTAGAATTCATATGCATCTGGTTCTAAGGCTTTTACAAATAGGTAGAATGCTCCATCAGGTTTAACACATTCATATCCTAAATCAGTTAATCCATTATAAATTAGGTTTCTATTTTCTTCATATGCTTTTAAATCACTTGTTAAGCTAGCACAATCAGCAATAGCAAATTGTAGTAAGCTTGGTGCACATACATGACCTAGTGCTCTAGCTGCACCAGCTATAGCAGCATATACATTTTTTGAATCACTTACTTCATCAGGTACTAATACATAACCAATTCTTTCACCTGGTAGGCTTAAGCTCTTACTATATGAATAACAAACAATAGTATTCTTATAGTACTTAGTTACAAATGGTACTTTTACACCATAAGCTATTTCTCTATATGGTTCATCAGTTATCAAATAAATTTCATGATTATATTCTTGTTCTTTTTCATTTAAAATAGCTGCAAGCTTAATTATTGTTTCTTCACTATAAACAACACCTGAAGGGTTATTAGGTGAATTAATAATAACAGCTTTAGTATTACTATTAATTAATTTCTTAAATTCAGTGAAGTTAATTTGAAAAGTATCTAAATTAGCAGGTACTACTACTAACTTTCCGCCTTGAGCTTCTGTGAATACTGTATATTCAGTAAAGAATGGAGCAAATGTAATTACTTCTTCACCGTTATTTAGTAATGCTCTAAGTGTAGAACATAAAGCACTTGCTGCACCATAAGTAATAAATAAATTAGTAAACTTAAAGCTTGTGCCAAATCTTTTGTTTAGATCATTAGCAATACTTTCTCTAAGCTTATTATCACCTACAGCTGAAGTATATCCATGGGCATCTTTTCTAGTTAAGTTATTAATAATAGCTTCATTTATTTCCATTGGTGCTGGAATAGAGGGATTCCCTAAAGTAAAGTCAAAGACAATTTCTTCTCCTATTTCAGCTTTTCTCTTTTTCCCATATTCAAATATTTCTCTTATAATAGAACGTTTAGTTCCAAGTTTAAGCATCTTTTCATTTATCATTTTATTCACCTTTTCTTTATTTCCTCTATTTTTTAATCTTTAAATGTAACATAATTTGACATATATTCTCTTATTTTAACAGCTGGAATAGCATATGAACAAACATAACTGCCATCATCCTTTTCAGACCCTCCATAATTTAATCCAATTAATACTTGGTCAACGTTTATTAAAGCACCACCGCTTGATCCGTTATCAATTTTTGCATTATGCCTAATTACTTGGAAATTAAGTTTAGATCCATTGTCCATTACTGGAGCATTAATATATGATTCTATTACACCAAAAGAAATTGTATTCTTTTGGCTTTTTGGTTGTCCAATTGCAATGACATCATCCCCTACAGTAGAATTCTGTTTTCCAACTTTTAAAATATTTAACTTTGCGCTTCCTTTTTTAAAATATATTAGGGCTAAATCATAATTAGAGTTAGTATTTTTTAATGTGCCAGTATAAGTGTTTCCTAAATAATCTTCTATTGTATACTTTACACTATCATATCCATTTTTCTTTTTTGCAACATGATCATTAGTCAAAACCCAATAATAACTCTCGCTAGATGCAACAATTACACCGCTTCCTTGCGATGTATTGGACGATGTTTCTATTCCTAAGACAGAATTATAACTTTTTGCTCTTACAGTTACATTGCTCTTCATCGCGGTTTCGTTTGTATCATTTGTTATAGTCATATAATCTAAAGTATATTTTGCATATAAAGTCATATTTCTTGTAACTTTATTTGAAAAATCATATTCGGTTTTAAGTTCTTTATCAATACACCAAATACTAAAATTATACTTATCTTTTGTTGGATTAACTGGCTTTGAAACAGTTTCGCCGTATTTCACTTTTTTTGTAATATTTTGAGAATCATTGTTATTTATGAATGTAACTGTCAATGTTTTTCCATCATTGGTTGGCTTTTCATAACTTTTTCCATAAAAAGTAACTCTTACAGTTTCAGTATTTGTTAAAACTGAATCCGAAAAAGTTTCATCTAACCTAAATGTACTATTTTTATCAACTGAATAAGTTTTTTCAAAAGTCAATGTTCCTAAATAACCTCCTTCAGCGTTATAGCACATTGCTGTACATCCTTCTTCACATAAAGACCATGAACAAAAGGCCGTAATTGACATCATATATTCATCATTAGTTGCACTATTGCTATTATTACTGTTATCTCCGTTAGCAACTACATTATTTCTTGTTGACGCAGTAACAAGCCTAGATATTCTAAAGCTATTGTATTCAAAATAATCATCAGTGACATCATATTTTTTCTTTGTTATTTTCGAACAAGCAGAAAGAGGAATTAATAATATAAAAATAAAAAGTAATAATATTTTTTTAATTTTCATTATACCACCTCCTAGATATTTTCTATTATAACACATTTTTTAATAATGCTTATAAAGAATTATTAAAAAATAGCAAAATTTTATCAAACAAATCAGTATCTAGTCCGTTTATATATAGGTCTTTGTTAAAAGGTTTATCGCCTTTTTCATATTCCTCAACCATAACTCTAGCACTATCATTTAAAAACACATACCCATGTCCCTTATTCTCTAATTTGATAAAACTAAAACGAGAATTATCCTTATAAATTTTATAGTATTTACTATACCCATAATCCATATCAATTACCTTATCATCACTACTATGAATTATTAAACAGTTACAATTACTACTATTAAATCCATCAATAGCATTTAATTTATAGTTAGATCCAAATACCCAGTTTTCATAAAGCTTTAAGTATGGTAGAGTTGCATTTGTTAAAAAGCTACCTACTTTCTTTTTAGCGCTTGATGCCATTAAATCAAGGGCACTATTAAAGCCTGATAAGCTGCATATAGCTTTTACATCAGGATGGTATTTTAGTACAGCGCCTACATTATATCCACCCCAAGAATGTCCAAGTAACATTATTGGATATTCTTTAATTTTATCAATAGCCTTAACACAAGAAATGGCTTTATCAAGGTCTAATACACCTTGTACTAATCCTTTTTGGTTATTGCCACCTGAAGCTCCATTAGCTGTAGCATCATATGAAAAATAATAGTAATCATTATTTACAAAATAATCTGCAAACATCATAGTTGAATTAGATCCACCTGCATTATATCCATGTGAATATATGACTACTCCTTTAGGAGTTAAGGTATCAGATGAATATAAATATCCATGTAAATCAATATCATTATTTGATTTAAAAATGTAGTCTTCACATTTTAAATTAGGATAATCTTCTACACTTAATTTAAATACTTCTTTTACCTCGCTACGCTTTTTAAAAAGCATATCATTAACTACTCTTGCTACTATCATAGGTATAACAAAAAACATAAGTATTAAAGTTAGGGGTAATACAACATATAAAATTATTCTTGTTTTCTTTTTCATGTTACACCTCCATTAAAAAACTATCTAAATAGATAGTCTTTATAATGTTATTACTATTACAGGTCTAATAGCATATAATGCATAGTTAGTATAACCTTCTACAATATTTCCTGGATGATATTCATTTTCTATATATTTTACATTATATGCATATGCTTTATCTGGACTACGAAGTAATACTTTATAGTAATCAGCATCTTGTATTTTAGAATAATCACTTAATATAGAACTATTACAAGTTCTACCTTCCGCTGTTGGATAATATGTAGTTAATTCTTTTTCAGATAATAAATATACATTATCATTTGTATCATTACATGTATAATCATTAGATGTATCTAATGTCGAAGATAAGCCATTTTTTACTGTTTCTTCGTTAACTATTGCCTTATTCTTTTCGCTAAATGCTAGATTATAAAAATCTTCATTTAACCATTTTCTAATAGATGATAATCCATAGTTATTTGCATAACCATTAGCTCCACCATGACTATACTTATCAGTCTTTTCGTCACTACTTTTTTCATAAAAATATGCATCTAAAGCTAAACTAGAATATAAATATGCTTTCCCATCTTTTTCTTCTAATATTTCCCACTTTATTTCTTCATATTTAAAATAATAAGTATTTCCTTCTGAAAATGTTTCTTTATCATGATACCATAAGCTAGTAGCATCATAAGATTGACTAGTGTTAAAGTTTTTATATTTATAGATGTGTATTGCTCTATAGTCATTAACTCCATCGCTATCTAAATCAATATCTCTATAATAATATGCTTCTCTAGTTGAATTAGATGCATAATCAATTTGTTTATTCCATCCCTTGCTTGTTGCATCTGCTGGACCATTAAATGGAATTATTAATTCTTCAATAGAACTAATCTTAGCTGTATCAGTTTCTAGAGTTTGTGGATAATATCCAAAATAGATATTATTTCCTACTTTTCTATATGCTTTATCAACTTCACCACTACTAGTTGTTGTTCCACCTTTTTTAGTAGTATCTCCTTTTTTTGTTGTGGCACCTTTTTTTGTTGTAGTAACATAAGTAGGTGATTTATCATCTGTTTTTTTCTTACATGAAAATAAAGATAATGATAATAAAACCGCTAAACTTATTTTTGTTAATCTCATAAAACTCCCCCCTATTTAAAATCGATAATAATACAATTATTATTATATATCAATTAACCATTTTGTGCAACAAACATACAAAAAAGAGCCATATTTGGCTCTTTTCTCTTATTCCCATTCAATAGTTGCTGGTGGTTTTGATGTAATATCGTAAGCTACTCTATTAACGCCTTTAACCTCATTAACTATTCTTCTACTTATTTTATCTAATACTTCATAAGGAATCTTTGCCCAGTCTCCTGTCATACCATCAATAGATGTTACACCTCTAACGATTACACAGTATGAATATGTTCTTTGATCTCCCATTACACCTACACTCTTCATGTTAGGTAAGATTGTGAAGTATTGCCAAATCTTTTCTTGAAGACCTGCGTTTTTAATTTCTTCTCTTAAGATGGCATCAGATTCTCTAACTATTTCTAGTTTTTCTTCTGTAATTTCACCAAGTACTCTAATTCCAAGTCCTGGACCTGGGAATGGTTGACGCCATACTAAATCATGAGGAATACCTAGTGCTTCACCTAAAGCTCTAGCTTCATCTTTGAATAATCTATTTAGTGGTTCAATTAATTTAAACTTCATATCTTTAGGAAGTCCACCAACATTATGATGTGATTTAATTGTTTGAGCTGTTTTTGTTCCTGATTCAATAACATCAGTATAAAGTGTGCCTTGAGCTAGGAAATCAAATTCACCTAATTTCTTTGATTCATCATCAAATACATAGATAAATTCTGAACCAATAATTTTTCTTTTCTTTTCAGGTTCAGTTACACCTTTTAGTTTTTCTAAGAATCTATCTCCAGCATTAATTCTTCTAATATCCATATGGAATGTTTTAGTGAAAACATCCATTACTTCATCTCCTTCGTTTTTACGAAGTAGACCATTATCAACGAACATACAAGTCAATTGGTTACCTATAGCTTTATGAATTAATACAGCAGTAACGCTTGAATCTACACCGCCTGATAATCCACAAAGTACGCGCTTATTACCAACTACTTCTCTAATCTTTTTAACTTGTTCTTCGATATAGTCTTCCATTTTCCAGTTAGCATCACAGCCACAAACATTAAATACAAAATTTCTAATCATATCATTACCATGAATAGAGTTTCTAACTTCTGGATGGAATTGTACACCATAAATATTCTTCTCTAAATTTTCTACAGCACCATAAGGACAAGTTTTAGTTTTACCTATTACTTTAAAACCTTCTGGAATTTCAACTACCTTATCTCCATGACTCATCCATACATCTTCTTTATTTGATAAGCCACTAAATAATTTAGAGTTAGTATCTATTTCAATAGTTTGTCCACCATATTCTCTTTTTTCGCTACCTTGAATCTTTCCACCTAAATCTTGGCAAATTAATTGTAGGCCATAACAAATACCAAAAATAGGTAATCCTAAATTATATATTTCTTTATCGCATTTAAAAGCATCTTTATCATATACAGAGTTAGGTCCACCACTAAATATTATACCTTTAATATTATATGGTTTTGCTTTTATTTCCTCAGCTGTAATCTCATTTGGAACTAATTCAGAATATACACCCATTTCTCTAATACGACGAGCAATTAATTGGTTATATTGACTTCCAAAGTCTAAAACTAATATTTCATCAAACATAATCTATTTACTCCTATTTTGTATAATTTGGTGCTTCTACAGTGATATCTACATCATGTGGATGTGATTCTCTTAAACCAGCATTTGTAATTCTAACGAATTGTGCTTTTTCTTGTAGTGTAGGGATATCCTTAGCACCACAATAACCCATACCACTTCTTACGCCACCACATAATTGGTAAATTGTATCAGCAACTTCACCTTTAAATGGAACTCTTGCTTCAATTCCTTCTGGAACTAACTTCTTAGCTGGACCTCCTTTTAGTCCACCTTGGAAGTATCTATCAGCTGAACCTCTCTTCATAGCAGCTAGACTTCCCATACCAACGTAAGTTTTAAATCTTCTACCTTGGTATACTATTTCTTCACCTGGTGATTCTGCGCATCCTGCGAAGATTGAACCAAGCATTACACAGTCAGCACCAGCAGCTAGTGCCTTAGCGATATCTCCACTATATTTAATACCACCATCAGCGATACAGCAAGCTCCTCTAGTTTTACAGTAATCAGCAACTTCCATAACAGCAGTTAATTGTGGTACACCAACACCAGCAACAACTCTAGTTGTACAAATAGATCCAGGTCCAATACCTACTTTAACAGTATTAGCACCAGCATCAATTAAAGCAGCTGCAGCTTCTTTTGTTACAATGTTACCTGCAACAATTGGTAAGTTAGGATATTTTGCTCTAATATCTCTAACTGCTTGAATGATTCCTCTAGAATGTCCATGAGCTGAATCTAGTGTGATAACATCTACACCAGCTTCAACTAGCGCATCTACACGTTGCATCATATCAGCAGCTACACCTACAGCAGCGCCTACTCTAAGTCTACCTTTTTCATCCTTACAAGCTTGAGGATATTTTCCTACATTATCAATATCCTTACTTGTGATTAATCCTTTTAGTTTAAAATTATCATCAACGATAGGAAGTTTTTCAACCTTATGTTTTTGAAGTATTTTCTTAGCATCATCTAAAGATGTTCCTTCTTTAGCTGTAACTAAATTTTCTTTTGTCATTACTTCACTAACCATAGTATCATCAAGTTCTAAATACTTTAAATCTCTATTAGTGATTATACCTAATAATTTTTGATCATCATCAACTACTGGTAGTCCACTTACTTTATATTTATGAAGTATTTCTTCAACTTGCTTTAAAGTAGAATTAACATTTAGAATAACTGGTCTATAAATCATACCAGATTCACTACGCTTAACAATATCTACTTCAGTAGCTTGATCAGCAATAGACATATTCTTGTGAATAAAACCAATTCCACCTTGACGAGCTAGGGCAATAGCCATCTTGCTTTCAGTAACAGTATCCATAGCTGCTGATACAATTGGAATATTCATTTCAATAGTTGGTGTTAATTTAGTTTTTAAATTAATTTCTGCTGGCAAAACATCACTTGCTTGAGGTACAAGTAGTACGTCATCGTATGTTAAGCCTTCTTTAAACTCTTTCATAACGTAACCTCCTTTATATTATATATATATTAGTTCTTATTATATATTTTTGATTCAAAGATTTCAAGTGTGTTTTCCATTAGACTTGTAATAGTCATAGGACCAACTCCACCAGGTACTGGTGTTACAACACTTGCCTTCTTTAAAATATTGTCATAGTCAGTATCACCGCATAATTTGCCATTATCTAATCTATTTACACCTACATCTATAACTACAGCACCCTTTTTAATCATGTCTTCCTTAATAAATTTAGGTCTACCAATAGCTGCAATGACAATATCAGCCTGTAATAATTCTTCTTTTAGATTAGCTGTTTTAGAATGACATATAGTAACTGTGGCATTATTATCAAGTAATAATTGAGCAATTGGCTTACCAACTATATTACTTCTACCAACAACTACAGCCTTTTTACCAGCTATTTCAACATTTGCTTCTTTAAGCATTGTAATTATACCTTTAGGTGTACAAGGTAGGATACACTTTTCACCTAAATGAAGCTTAGCAACATTTAGTGGATGAAAGCCATCAACATCTTTATCAATTGATATAGCGTTAATTACTTTAGTTTCATCTATATGCTTAGGTAAAGGTAATTGAACTAATAAACCATCAATTGAAGCATCTTTATTGATTTCATCAATCTTATTTAATAATTCAGCTTCAGTTATATTTTCATCAAGTCTAATAACAGATGAATCAATACCTATTTCCTTACAAGCTTTTTCTTTTCCAGCTACATAAGATTTACTTGCTGGATTATTTCCTACTAGTATTACTACTAAATGAGGAAGTCTAAGTCCTTTTTCTTTATATTCTAAGACTTTAGCTTTCATTTTAGCTCTAAGTTCTTTGGATAATTCAGTACCTGATATAATATTTGCAATATTACATACTTGGTATCCTATATCATGTCTATAGAATAGGTTTTTACATTCAATCTTTCTAACATTAGCGTAAGCATTAGCTTGAGCTTCCTTTAATGTTTTACCACTACCAACAACAAGTAATACTCTACCACCATCAGTATAATATTTACCATTTTCTTTCTTAGTACCCATATGGAATACTAAATCTGTGTTTTCTAAACCGTTAATTTCAAAGCCTTTTTGATAGCTTCCAGGATAACCATTAGAAGCCATAACAACGCCTAATCTAGGATTTTTATCCCAGTCTAGGTTTAAATCTTTACCATCAATTAAATCTAGGATAACATCAACGAAATCACTATTTAATCTAGGTAAAACTACTTCTGTTTCAGGGTCACCAAATCTAGCATTAAATTCAATTACTTTAATACCGTCTTTAGTTTTCATTAAACCACCATATAATACGCCAAGGAAGCTTCTATTTTCTTTAACCATAGCGCTAGCAGTTTTTTCCATTATTTCTTTTATAGCATACTTAACTTCAGAGTCGCTAATAATAGGTACGGGTGAATATGCACCCATACCACCAGTATTAGGACCTAAATCATTATCAAATACTCTTTTATGATCTTGAGCAATGACCATTGGAAATACTTTACATCCATTAACAAAAGCCATTAGGGAGAATTCAGGACCTTCAAGATATTCTTCAATAACAACACTTGCATCTCCAAATGTCTTGTCTAAAAGCATATTTTCTAGAGCCTCAATAGCTTCTTCATTAGTTTTAGCAACTACAACACCCTTACCAGCAGCAAGACCGTCATACTTGATAACTATTGGTGCACCCTTCTTTAAAACATATGCCTTAGCTAAATCAAAATCACTGAATGTAGCGTAATCGGCTGTTGGAATATTATATTTTTTCATTAAATCTTTAGCAAATTCCTTACTGCCTTCAATAATAGCAGCATTCTTCTTTGGCCCAAAGATCTTTAGATTGTGTTCTAAAAATAAATCAACTATACCTGTAGCTAAGCTTGCTTCTGGACCTACAACAGTTAAATCAATTTTATTATCTAGCGCAAATTTAAGTAAAGTATCTTTTTCAGTTACTTTAATATTTACGCATGTAGCTTCCATTCCAGCATTACCTGGAGCCGCAAATATTTCAGGTTTATGTTTACTTAATGATAATTGATGTACGATGGCATGTTCTCTACCACCACTTCCGATTACTAGTATTTTCATAGTCTATGTTTAAACACATGGGGCAAAACCCATGTGTTTATACTCCTTTCAAATTAAATTAGTGTTTAAAGTGTCTCATTCCTGTGAAGATCATAGAGATTCCATACTTGTTACAAGCATCGATTGAATCTTGGTCTTTAATTGATCCACCAGGTTGAATAATAGCTGTAATGCCATATTCATGAGCAAGTTCAACTGTATCAGCAAATGGGAAGAAAGCATCTGAAGCTAGAACAGATCCAGCTGCTCTACCATTAGATTTAGCCCACTTCATAGCGATTTCAGCAGCACCGCTTCTATTCATTTGTCCAGCACCTACACCTACAGTCATACCGCCTTTAACTAAAACGATAGCGTTAGATTTAACATGCTTAACAACTTGATATCCGAAGATTAAATCCTTTAATTCTTCATCAGTTGGCTTCTTTTCAGTTACACATTGTAAATCAGCATATAATTCATTATCAGCATCTTGGATTAGAATACCACCATTTACGCTAACGAACTTCTTAGCTGTTGGAATTGTATTCATTTCGCAAGTCATTAATCTGATGTTCTTCTTTGCAGCTAAGATTTCGAATGCATCATCATCAAATGCAGGAGCGATAACTAACTCTAAGAAGATTTGGCTCATCTTTTCAGCAACATACTTATTAACCTTTTGGTTTGTTGCGATGATTCCACCAAAGATTGACTTATCATCAGCAGCATAAGCTTTATCCCAAGCTTCATTGATATTAGCACCAATACCAACTCCACATGGATTCATATGCTTACAAGCAATAACAGCTGGTTCATCGAATTCTCTTAAGATATCAAGTGTTGCATTAGCATCTTGAATATTGTTATAAGATAATTCTTTTCCATGTAATTGATTAGCATAAGCTAGTGAATAATCACATTTTTCACCTGCATAGAATGTTGCAGTTTGATGTGGGTTTTCTCCATATCTTAATTCTTGCTTTAAATTGAAGCCCATAGCAAATTCTTTTGGAGTTTTGATTCCAGCTTTTTCATTCATATATTTAGAAATTAATGCATCGTAGCAAGCTGTATGGCTGAATGCTTTAGCAGCTAACTTTAATCTTGTTTCATAAGTTGTATCTCCATTAGCCTTAATTTCTTCAATAATTTGTGCATAATCTTCATTATCGCAAACTACTGTTACGAATTTATGGTTTTTAGATGCACTTCTTAACATACTTGGTCCACCGATATCGATATTTTCAACACATTCAGCGAATTCAGCGCCTCTTGCAATTGTTTCTTTAAATGGATAAAGGTTTACACAAACGATATCGATATATTCGATATTGTGTTCTTTTACAGTTTTTACATGCTTTTCATTGTCTCTAATAGCAAGTAATGCACCATGTACATTTGGATGAAGAGTCTTAACCCTACCATCTAAAATTTCAGGAAATCCAGTTACATCAGAAATGTCCATTGGTTTTAATCCAGCAGCTTCTAATGCTTTTCTAGTTCCGCCAGTTGAGATGATTTCATAGCCTAGATTAACTAGTTCTTTTGCGAAATCAACTACGCCAGTTTTGTTACTAACGCTAATTAATGCTCTTTTCATTTTCTACTTTTCCTCCAATAATTTTTTTAATGTGTCAGGATATAATTTATGCTCAATTGTATGAATTATTTCTTCTGCTTCATCTAGTGTTTCATTTGTTAGATGAAATGCATCTTGAGCAATAATCTTACCTCCATCGACTTCTTTATTTACATAATGGATTGTTACACCCATTATTTTGACACCATATTCATAAGCATCCTTAATTCCATGAGCCCCTTTAAATGATGGAAGTAAGGCTGGATGGATGTTTATGATTTTACCTTCATATGCATCTAGTAGAGTTTTATCTACTATCTTCATATATCCAGCAAGTAAAACTAAATCAATTTTTTCTTTTTTAAGTTTATCAACAATTGCCTTTTCATAAGCTTCTTTACTTTCAAATTTCTTTAATTCTACAACAAAGCTTTCAATATTATGCTTTTTAGCACGTTCTAGAACAAAAGCTTCAGGTTTATCACAAACAAGTAAAACAATTTTACCATTATTATATTTTTCGTTTACTAAAGCTTCAAAGTTTGTTCCACTACCACTAGCAAATACAGCTATTCTTTTCACTTAATAACTACTCCCTTTTGATTAGTGATTTCACCAATCTTATAAGCTTTTTCACCCTTAGATTCTAGAATACTAATAACTTTATCGCTATCCTCTGGTTTAACAATAATCATCATACCAATACCCATATTGAATACATTAAACATTTCTCTATGAGGAATATTTCCTGTCTTTTCTAGATATTTAAATATTGGTAGAATTGGCCATGTTCCTTCATTAATTAGAATTCCTTGATCATCATGAACTACACGTGGAATATTTTCATCAAATCCACCGCCAGTTATATGGCAAATTGCATGTACATCTACATTTTTAATAACCTCTAGAACTGGTTTAATATAAATTTTTGTTGGAGTAAGAAGTGTTTCACCAACAGTTGATCCTTCAAATGGTGTATCATATGTATCCATACTTTCATTAATAATTCTTCTAACTAATGAGAAACCATTAGAGTGTACACCACTTGATGCGATACCTACAATTGTATCTCCTACTTCTACTTTAGATCCATCAATTAATTTTGATTTTTCAACAACACCAACAGAGAAACCTGCAATGTCATATTCATCTTCAGCATACATTCCTGGCATTTCAGCTGTTTCACCACCGATTAAGGCACAACCAGCTAAAATACAACCATCAGCAACGCCTTTAACAATTTGTTCAATTTGAGCTGGATGGTTTTTACCAACAGCTACATAATCTAAGAAGAATAATGGTTCAGCACCTTGTGCTAGACAGTCATTAACACACATAGCAACAACATCTTGACCGATTGTATCATGCTTATCAAGTGTTTGAGCTATAACTAATTTTGTTCCTACACCATCAGTACCACTTACTAATACTGGTTCTTTATAATTTAAAATTGATAAATCAAACATACCACCAAAAGAACCAATGTTACCCATGACACCTAGTCTATCTGTTGTAGAAATATGTTTTTTAATTCTTCTAACTACTTCATAACCTGCTTCTAGATTAACTCCAGACTTTGAATAAGATTCACTCATTTTTAATTCCTACTTTCCTTTAAAATAATTTATTGCATTCTTGAATATATCTTCATCTTTATTTCCGTAAATATTTTTGAATACATCAATACCTTTTCTTTCACTATGACCCATTTTACCTAAAACTAAGCCATCTTTTGAAATAATACCTTCTATAGCGTAATTAGAACCATTTACGTTATAATTTGTGTCGTTTGTTGGACGTCCATCTTCATCTACATATTGGAATGCTACCATTCCATTATCAAAGAATTCTTTAGCAAGTTCTTTACTAACAACAAACTTACCTTCACCATGGCTCATTGCTACTTCATAAACACTACCAACCTCAAAGCTACTTAGCCAAGGAGATTTATTTGTTACTACTTTTGTATGAGCAATATGTGAGATGTGTCTATTGATATCATTTCTAAATAATGTTGGACTATTACTATCTAATTTATAATCGAAGAATATTCCTGATTTAATTAAAGCTTGGAATCCATTACAAATACCTAAGACTAAGCCTTTTCTCTTAAGTAGTGCTTTAACTTCAGCTTTAATTGTTTCATTACATAATACATTACTTATAAACTTACCAGATCCATCAGGTTCATCACCTGCACTAAATCCACCACTTATTACTAAGATTTGTGCATTCTTAATCTTTTCAGCTAATTCATTTATTGAATCTAATACATCTGTTTCTGTTGTATTTCTAAATACGAATATCTCTGGATTTCCTCCAGCCTTCTTGAATGCTCTATATGTATCATAATCACAGTTAGTTCCTGGGAAAGCAGGAATAATAACTTTTACATCGTTATATTTTTTATCTAGCTTTTCATATGATCCAACTGTTTCTTTACAAATTGATAAATCATAATCTGTATCTTTAGATTTTGTTGGATAAATAGATTCAAATGTTTCTAAGTTAGCTTTTATACATTCATCAATAGAATATTTCTTTCCATTAATTGTAATATTAGAATCATTTGTTACTTCACCTAGATAAATGCCATCTAATTCTTTAGTTGATTCAACTAAGATTGAACCATAATCATATGCATAAATATCTAAGTTTGTATTAACATTGCATCCTAATTTATTACCAAATGAACATTTAGCTAAACCTTCAGCTAAACCACCATTACCTATTGACCAAGCTGAAACTATTTGTTTATTTAAAATATTAGTTCTAACATAATCAAAGTTTTTCTTTAATTCATCCACATTAGGTAGATAATTAGATAATGGATTATGTTTAATTAAATATAATTTATTTCCTTTAGCTTTAAATTCTGGAGAAATAATATTAGAACTATCTGTTGTTGCTATACCAAAAGCAATTAATGTTGGTGGAACGTTTAAATCTTTGAATGTTCCACTCATTGAATCTTTTCCACCAATTGATGCTAGTTCAAACTTCTTTAATATATCAATTGATCCAAGCATAGCACTTGTTACTTTACCCCATTTATTAGGATTTGAACCAAGCTTTTCAAAATATTCTTGGAAACTAAATCTTACATTCTTGTAATCAATAGCTGCACAAGTTAATTTAGTTAATGATTCTACTACGCTATAATTTGCACCATGGTATGGGCTCCAACTCATAATGTATGGGTTATAACCAAATGCCATAACGCTTGTTGTAGTAGTTTCACCTTCTAAAACAGGGAACTTTTGAGCTGAAACTTGAGTTTCTGTTAATTGATATTTTCCACCAAAAGGCATTAGAACTGTTGTTGCACCAATTGTTGCATCAAACATTTCAATTAAACCTTTTTGCATTGTTACATTTAAATCTTTTAGATTTTCTTTAAAATCTTTAACTTTTCTTTCGAATGGATTTTTAGAAAAATCAATCTTATCAACTATAGCAGTTGATTCTTGTCTAACACCGTTAGTATTAATAAAATCTCTACTAATATTAACAACATCTTGACCTTTATACTTCATTACTAATCTATTATTATCAGTAACTTTAGCAATTACTGTGCATTCGATATTTTCTTTCTTTGCACATTCAATAAATCTATCTACATCCTTAGGTTCTACTACTACACTCATTCTTTCTTGTGATTCAGAAATAGCAAGCTCAGTAGCATTTAACCCATCATATTTAACTTTTACCTTATCTAAATCAATAACTAAGCCATCTGCAAGTTCACCGATTGCAACACTTACACCACCTGCACCAAAGTCATTTGATTTTTTAATCATCTTAACTACTTCAGGATTTCTAAATAATCTTTGAATCTTACGCTCTTCAGGTGCATTACCTTTTTGAACTTCAGATGAACAAAGTTCTAGAGATTTTTCTGTATGTTCTTTAGATGAACCAGTAGCACCACCAATTCCATCACGACCAGTTCTACCACCAAACATAATGATAATATCTCCAGCTTTAGGGCTTTCTCTACGAATCATATCAGCTTTAATAGCACCAACTACAGCACCTACTTCTAGACGTTTAGCAACATATCCATCATGATAAATTTCTCTAACATGTGTTGTAGCAAGTCCAATTTGGTTACCATATGAAGAGTACCCTGCAGCAGCTGTTTTACTGATATTTTTTTGTGGAAGCTTATTAGCAAGTGTTTCTTCGATTGGTTTAGTGATATTTCCTGCACCAGTTACACGCATTGCTTGATATACATAACTACGTCCTGATAGTGGGTCACGAATTGCTCCACCAATACAAGTTGATGCACCACCAAATGGTTCAATTTCAGTTGGATGGTTATGAGTTTCATTTTTAAACATCATTAACCATTTTTCTTTTACTCCATCTACTAAAACATCAACATATACGCTACATGCATTATTTTCTTCTGACTTTTCTTGATCTTCTAAGTTTCCTCTTTTAGATTCATATCTAGCATTAACTGTTGCCATATCCATTAAAGTAATAGGTTTAGACTCTCTACCTAAATACTTTCTCATATCTAGATAAACTTCATATGCTAGATTAATGAAATCATCATTTGCTTTAACACTCTTTAATTCTGTTTCAAATGTAGTATGTCTACAGTGATCAGACCAATAAGTATCAAGCATTCTTATTTCTGTAATAGTTGGATTTCTTTTTTCTTGTGTTTTAAAGTAATCTTGAACAAAAGCTAAGTCCTTAATAGACATAGCTAATCCTAATTTGTCTAAATAAGCTTTTAATTCATCATTATTAAATTCATTAAAGCCTTCTACTTCATATTTTTCATCATTATGTACTGATTTTGGAAGTTCTAGCTTAGACATATCTTTTTCACGAGATTCAACTTCATTGATGTAATATTTTTTAAGTGGTGTTAAATCTTTAATTTTTCCTTCTAAAATGATAAGTCTAGCACTTTTAACGATAGCCTCACTAGCTGGATTTAATAATCTAATACATTGCATAGCACTATCCGCTCTTTGATCAAATTGACCAGGTAAATATTCTACTGCAAAATATAATTTATTAGATAAATCAATATCTGTGAATACATTATCAGTAACTATTTCTCCAAAAATAGAGTATTTAGCTTTTTCTAATACTTCTTCTTTTATATTAAAAACATCATAAATGTTAATTAATCTTAAAGAGTCAATATCTGCTTTTAAATTTGTTTTAAAGTTATCTAGTAAGCTTAATGCTTCTGTTTGATAACCAATCTTTTTTTCAACAAAGATTCTAGCGTTCATAAAAGAATCCTCCTATAATGTTACATTTAATACTTTTTCCTTCATTTGTTCTTGATAATCAAGTAATTTTTGATATAGTTCCTTATTATTCATAGCAAGCATTCTAATAGCAAGAAGTGCTGCATTAGCTGCTCTATCAATACCAACTGTTGCTACAGGAATACCTGAAGGCATTTGTACTATTGATAGTAAGGCATCAGTTCCATTAAAATCTTTACTCCAAATAGGTACTCCAATAACAGGAACTGGAGTGATTGCTGCAATCATACCAGGAACATGGGCTGCTCCCCCTGCTCCTGCAATAATTACATCAACTCCGTTATTTTTAGCATTTTTTGCAAACTCAAACATTAAATCTGGTGTTCTATGTGCACTAATTACTTTCATTTCATAAGGTACATTGAAATCATCAAGTACTGCACTAGCTTTTTTCATTATTTCTAAATCGCTTTTAGAACCCATTAAAATAATTACTTTCATAATTACCTCCTAGAATAAGCCAACTGCTTTACCATCCTCTAATATATCCATATCTAGAGCTGCTGGATGTTTAGGTAAGCCTGGCATAGTCATAATATCTCCTGTTAAGCATACTAAGAATCCTGCACCGATAGATGGTTTCATATCTCTAACAGTAATTCTGAAGTTTCTTGGTCTACCCTTCTTATTTTGATCATCACTTAATGAATACTGTGTTTTAGCCATACAAATTGGAAGTTTATCCCAACCATTTTCATTAAATGTTTTAATCTTAGCTTTAGCAGCGCTTGAGAAATCAACTCCATCAGCACCGTAAATTTCTTTACAAATCTTTTCAATCTTAGTTTCGATTGAATCATTTAAGTCATAAATGAATTTGAAATCAGGATTTGGATTTTGATCAATTACTTTTACAACTTTGTTAGCTAAATCAATAGCACCCTTACCACCAAATTCCCAAACTTCACTTAAGCTCATTTCATGACCATTCTTTGAACACCAATCCATTAAAGCTTTAACTTCATTATCTGTATCTGTTACAAACTTGTTAATAGCTACAACATAAGGAAGATTGTATTTCTTGATATTTTCAATATGCTTTTCAAGGTTTTCAACACCCTTTAATAAAGCTTCAACATTTTCATTCTTTAAATCAGTTTTAGCAACACCACCATGCATTTTTAAAGCTCTAATTGTAGCAACGATAACTACTGCATTTGGCTTAAATCCTGCAACTCTTGCCTTAATATCTAAGAACTTTTCAGCACCTAAATCAGCACCGAAACCTGCTTCAGTAACTACATAATCACCTAAACCTCTAGCCATGTTTGTAGCTATAATTGAGTTACATCCATGAGCAATATTAGCGAATGGTCCACCATGAACGATAACTGGTGTATGTTCAAGTGTTTGAATTAAGTTTGGCTTTAATGCTTCAGAAAGAATTAAAGCACAAGCTCCTGTAGCTCCTAAATCTTTTAAAGTTACTGGCTTATTATCATTTGTATAAGCAATAACTGTTCTATCTAATCTCTTCTTTAAATCATTCATATCTGTAGCTAGTGTAAACATAGCCATTACTTCGCTGGCAACTGTAATGTCAAATCCGTCTTCTCTAGCTTTTCCGTTAGCATGTCCACCTAAACCTACTACTACTTGTCTAAGTGCTCTATCATTCATATCTAAACATCTTTTCCAAACTATTCTAGTTGGATCAATGTTAAGTTCATTACCTTGATGAATATGGTTATCAATCATAGCACTAATTGTGTTATTAGCTGTTGTGATTGCATGCATATCTCCTGTAAAGTGTAAGTTTAAGTCTTCCATTGGTACTGCTTGAGCATATCCTCCTCCAGCAGCTCCACCTTTGATACCTAAAACTGGTCCAAAGCTTGGTTCTCTTAAAGCTACAACTGTCTTTTTGCCGATTAAGCTTAATGCATCAGCTAGACCAACTGTTGTTGTTGATTTTCCTTCACCTGCTGGTGTAGGGTTAATAGCAGTAACTAAGATAATCTTAGCGTTCATTGGTTTTTGAGCAGATGGATTAATTTTTGCTTTATACTTTCCGTATAATTCAATATCATCTTCTCCTAAACCTAATTTTTTTGCCACCTCAGTAATTTTTTCCATTTGGCATTCTTGTGCGATTTGTAAATCACTTTTGTACATTTTCTTTTTTCCTCCACTTTTCTTTTATAAAATTGAAAAGAACATTAACCGAATAGCTAATGTTCTTTAATTTTTTTACATACTTAAAAGGGCGCCATGACCTATATGTAATTTAGTATTCATTTTAAAACTCATACAAATCACCATCCCTATTTATATTATATCATATAATATAAAGCAATACTATTTTATGAAAACACTTTTATAAAACTTCTTTTATCTTGGATGCAAGATTTGCAATCTCTTTTTTGCTTAAAGCAGATAAACTTATACGAATTCCTTGCTTTAGTGGAACTACAAATATATTATTTTCTTTTAATCTATCAAATACCTTTTCACCATTACAAGGTATTGTGATGAAGAAGCCTGATTTATATGTGTAACATTCAAGGTTACATTCTTTTGCTTCTTTTAAGAATAACTTTGATCTATCAAGTAGTAAATTAGAAGCACCTTCTAATTCTTTTTTAAATTCGTTTCTTAATGCGTCATTAAACATTAGCTTTTCAACTAAGCTAACTCCCATCTTTGCTGCATTGCTCCATGTTGCTCTTGCTGAGAACTCATTTGCATTATTGAAGTATTCAATTTCTTCTTTATCTTTAGTTAAAGCCATTTGAGCACCGATTCTTAATCCATATAAGCTAAATGTCTTTGAACCACTAAATGCTAATACAACCATAACATTTTCATTAAATTGTTTAAACTTTCTAAAGATTTCTCTAGATTCACTTAATCCTTTATGTGAATAGTCAATATATGCCATATCATATAATAGAACAAATGTCTTATCCTTTGAAATTTCATTAATACAATCTATTATTTCATCCCAGTCACTATCTTCTAAGGCATAACCTGTAGGATTTTGACATGGATCATTTATAATTGCTAAAACTCTACCTTGCTTTTCTGCAAGTTCTAAAGCGTCTTTCTTAAAATCTTCTGTGTTGAATTTTCCATCTTTAAATAATTCATAATTCTTTACAGAGCAACCTCTTTCTTTAGCCATTGCATTATAAGGTCCCCAGCAAATATTAGGAACTAAAATACTATCTCCTTCATCTGCGTAGTTATCTATAGTATTTCCAATAGCTCCTGAACCACCAGGTGTAGGGATAACTCCATAATAGAAATCCTTTGTTACATCTTCATATGTTTGCATTAAAGCCCATCTTGCAATACCTTCTTTAAATTTAGCTGTACCTGCAGTTGAAGCATAGCCAAACTTTTCTGCATAAGAAAGACTATCAATTATTTTTTTAATTGATGGGAATTCTAACATCTTTCCATCCTCGTCATAAAGGGTTCCAATCGTTCCGTCAATAACATTAGGATTTACTTTTTTTGCTTCTCTAGCTTCTGCAGCTATTGTTAAAATGTTACTTGATAATTTCTTTGATTCTGATCTTTTTGCGATAATTCTCATAATTAAAACCCCTTTTTATTAAAATAAGACAGCATAATTTTAACATAATATTTTTTCATATAGAATATTAAATAATAATATTATTTATATGAAAATGTTTTCAATTAAAAAGAGGCTACATTTTAGCCTCTAATTTGTTAATTAGAATAATAGTTGTTGTCTAATTCAAAATACTCTTTAATAGCATTATTTATTCTATCTCTTAATGATGCTCTTTTTATCTCGCTTATTTTTCTGTTAATTATTCTACCAACAGATACTGTTCTTATCTGCTGTAGCATTAATACGCTATCTTTGCTCAATCCTGATTCTTCTTTCGTTAAAAAGATTTCTGTTGGATAGATTTTATCTCCTTCTTTGACAGATGAAAAAGGAATACATGTAAATATAGGCAAGTGATTATTTACAGCGTCATTTGAAATAACTAATACAGGTCTTTTCCCTCCCTGTTCGCTTCCATTTGATGGATCAAGATTAATAAAATAGATTTCCCACTTTTTTACCATTCATCATCACCTAGATTAATATCTCTATCCAATTTTTCAAATTCTTCTTGAACAACCATTGTTCTCCTCATAAATGCATCATCTTTAGAAGCTAAGGCCATTCTTGCTTCATAGTCGCTTCTTTTTTGCTTATTTATAAAATCGTTTATTGCTAAATTGATACCTTCTGTTAAAGATGCTATTTTTTTACATCTAACCAAAGTTTCTAATTGTTCTTTTAATTCTTTGTCTATATTAATTGTGCTTTTTATCATTTCCATAGTATATTCCTCCTTAATGATAGTATATCATTGTATTGACATTTATGCAATATATTTTGCCATACAATATACCATATAAAAATAAAGAGGCTACATTTTAGCCTCTAATTTGTTATATATTCTTTCTAAATACTTAGATATTTCTATTATCCAATTTCCTTTTAATTTATATATATAAAATATAACATGTAGTTTTCCTTTTACATAATTAATCTTAAGTTCATCAGTATATTTCATAGATGCTCTAAATATTTCTTCTCCATTAGCATTTTCACTAAATATAAGTTTAATATGATCATTAGTCTTTTCAGATATAACTACATTAAGTGCATTTATATAATAATCCATTAATTTTTCATACATATATGTTTTTATATCTTCACTAATCTTACCAAATCTATCTTTTAATTCTTCTTCTAATACAATGATATCTGCTTCACTTTTAATTGAATCTATTTTTTTATGAATATCTATTCTAACACCATCATCATTAATATATTCTTTTGGTATATGTCTATTAGAAAATACTGGAGTTGCGATTTCTTCTTTTTTTACTATTCCATTTTTCTCATCAATAGTTTCTTTAAGTATTCTCATATACATATCATAACCAACAGAATCAATAAATCCAGATTGTTCAGCACCTAAAATATCTCCTGAACCTCTAATAGCTAAATCACGCTTAGCAATTTTAAAGCCACTACCTAGTTCAGTAAAATCTCTAATTGCAGTTAATCTTTCATTTGCTCCTTCTGTAAGCTTTTTGTTATCACTATAGAATAAATATGCATAAGCTATTCTATCGCTTCTACCAACACGTCCTCGTAACTGATATAGTTGTGATAAGCCAAGTCTAGTCGCATCATCAACAATTAAAGTATTTGCATTAGGAATATCTATACCTGTTTCAATGATAGTTGTACATATTAATACATTTGTCTTTCTTTCAATAAAATCTTCTATCCTATTTTCTAGAGTGTTTTTATCCATTTTTCCATGTGCAAATCCAACTCTAGAATAAGGAATTAATGTTTGTATTTTTCTTGCTACATCTTCTATATCAGAAACTTTATTGTGTAAATAGAAAACTTGTCCACCACGCGCTAATTCACGTTCTATAGCCTCTTTTACAATAGTCTTATGATATTCTAAGACATATGTTTGTACAGGATATCTATTTTTAGGTGGAGTTTCAATAACACTTAAGTCTTTTATACCTATCATAGACATTTGAAGTGTTCTAGGTATTGGGGTAGCTGTTAAGCTAATAGTATCAACATTTACTTTTAATTCTTTAATACGTTCTTTATGTTCTACACCAAAGCGTTGTTCCTCATCAATTATAAGCAATCCTAAATCTTTAAATTCTATATCTTTAGATAATAATCTATGAGTACCAATAATTATATCTATTTTACCTTCTTTTAAATCTTTTAGTATTTCATTTTGTTCTTTTGTAGTAGTTAATCTAGATATTCTTTTAATTATTGCTCCAAACTTATTAAATCGCTCCATAAAGGTATTATAGTGTTGTCCAACTAGTACAGTTGTTGGAGCTAGGAATGCTACTTGTTTATGATCATATATTGCTTTAAATGCTGCACGCATAGCAACCTCTGTTTTACCATAACCAACATCACCACAAACAAGTCTATCCATTGGTCTATTTTTTTCCATGTCAGCTATAACATCATTTATTGCTTTTTCTTGGTCAACTGTTTCTTCATATATAAAATCATCTCTAAACTCATTATGCATATCAGTTTCCTTACTAAAAGCAAATCCTTCTGATTCATTTCTTCTACTATATAAGCTAATAAGTTTATCAGATATATCTCTTAATTTCTTTCTAACACGTTCTTTTGCTTTAGCCCAAGAAGTACCACTTAAACTATTAAGTTTAGGTGTATTATTTGCTGTATAATGCATTATATGATCTATTACTTCTAGTGGTACAAATAAATAGTCATTACCTGCGAATAATAATTTTATATAATCTCTAGTAATACCTTGGCTAGTTCTACTTTCAATTCCTAGGTATCTACCAATACCATAATCATAATGTACAACATAGTCTCCAACATTTATTTCATCAACTGATTTAATACGTTTAGCTTCACCAAAAACGGATTTATAACGTATTTTATTATCTACTCTTTTATAAATGTCTTCCTCAGTTAAAATAACATAATCATCTAAGTAAAAATCTAGTCCTATTGTACAGCTATCTAGAGTCAAGAAAATGCCTTTATAATCCTGATTTCTATACATTTCATAGTTTATAGATCTTTCAAGTAATTCCTCTTTTAATAATTTAAATCTTTCTTTTGATTTTAGTGATATAATTATTTTTTTATCACTTCTTTTTAAGTATTCAAATAAGCTATCTAAATTACCAAAGAATTTTTCAGGGTCTCTAACATTAATCTCTTTTGATTTAGCTACTTTAAATGGCTCTAAGTGATTAATTTTATATTTATTTTTTATTTCATTTAAATCATAAAAATAATTTAAATCTTTAAATACATTTCCACCAATATTACTATTATATTCATATATAT
>JAILKD010000050.1 GCA_024694145.1 bacterium
ACTAATGCAATGATTTTCATTAATGGTAACTTAGATGTATCTTACAATGTAAGAGAAAAGATGGATACTAATGGTTCAACTTATAATACTACTTGGTATGCTAGACAATTAACATCAACTAATATAGCTAACTTTAGAAAGAGTGGCGTTGATATTAATGCTGGTGCTAATGCTAAGTTAATAATCAATGGAAACTTTGATTATAGAGGATTCAAAGCTAAATATGCACAAAGTAATAGAAAGAATATTAGAATTCAAAATGACCCATCTGGAACATTACTTGATACTGTTTATGAACAAGCTGTATTAAATACTGGATTTAAATCTGGTAATGAATGTACATTAGATCCAAATACAGGTAGATGGACTCATTATGGAAATGAATGTAGAAGTGCCCTTGAAGGTGTTTACATTGTTAATGGTGATGTAAGATTCCATGCTTGGGATGAAAAGAATACAACTGATGCTGGTTGGAACCAATGGATAGCAATGTATAGAAATATGTATAGTAACCCAATTGTTCAAGCAACATTCTATGTTGATGGTGCATTTGATATGAGAGGATTATATACATCTGGATTATATGATCATTGTAGAGCAAACTTCGTATTTGCTAAATCTATACTTGAACCATATATCGCATTAAATACAGTATTATGTGCAGAAGATCCAAACTATGCTGGATGGCAAGATACAGATGGATACTTATTCATGATTTGTGAAGAAGCAATCGACTTCTCTAAAGTTAACTTTGCTTGTATTAACTTATTCACTCCATTCCAAGAATTAGTTAATGCTATTAACGCTAACAAAGAAAGTGAAACTAACTTCTCTGAATTCATCGAAAAAGGTGCATTTACAGCAATGTATCCAAATAAAGCTGTAATTGATGAATGGGGCTTACCATCAATCTTAAGAACTGGTCTAGGCCAATTATATGCACCAGGTGATATAGGAGCAATCACTCCAGAAGATCACATTTATGGTGATGAAGTTTAATTAAATTATAAAGAGTTAGACGTAAAATCTAACTCTTTTCTTTATTTATAAATAGATAAAATAAGAATATTTTCATTTATAATGATACAATTTGTCAAATATCTTTTGAAAAAAGAAAAAAAGTGCTATTATATATGTAAGAGAGGTGGTTCTATGAATAAAAAAGGAACTTCACTGGTTGAACTAATAGCTGTAATAGTAATTATGGGTGTAATAGCATCAATAACTACTGCAACAATAGTAACTGTAATTGATAGACAAAGAAAAAATGCTACAATAAATACATTAAATAATATATACGGAACTGCTAAAGAAATGCTTTATTTAGTACAAAATGCAAGTTATGATGAAAATATAACTGTTAATGATGAAAAAACTTTTTGCTATATATCACTAAATACTATGCTTTATTCTGGAATTATTGATGGTAATAATTATAGAGCAAATAATGGAGATGTTTATTTTTGCTTTGATATGAATCAAACGTGGGCTATTATTGGAACTGCAGCACCTTCAAATAATAAACCAGATTCGACTGGAGAAATAGTTATAAATCAAGTAGAAGTAACATTTGATTTTTCAACTGACAAATTTATTAAAGCATAAAAAAACTCACATTTTGTGAGTTTTTTTTAGTCTGATTCAATTGTAGTAAATATTGGAATTATATAGTTGAATTCCATTTTCTTTTTATCAAAGTTTAGATTGCCGTTAATAGTTACATATTTATTGCTAGTGTTTTGCTTATCAACCTTAAACACATTTTCAATAGAATCGCTATCAACAGAAGTAATAGTCATTCCATAGTCCAAGTTTATTGTATCAGCTGTATTAACTCCACTTAATGATGTATATATAACATCAATATTGTCATTTCCTTTTGTATAACTATATTTTATCTTAACAGGCTTGTTTGCATATTCTGCATCATCTGACTTAATTTCTATTCTTTCGCCTTCATCATTATACTTATATTTTTTTTCAAATTGAATTGAAATAGTATTTCCATCAGCTGTAGTTTCTACATCTCCGACATAGTCAGGGTTTATTCTTATTATTTCTGATAATAGTTCTGTGTATAGTATTGATGCACCACGATTTAATATAGACTGACTATTAATTTTCCTTGCAGAAGAAATAATAACAAAAACTAATGAAGCAAGTAAACTCATAACTACGCCATATAATGCAACATAGGCAATCATTTCTGCCATAGAGACACCTTTTTTGTTAGTCATTGTAGTGTGAACCATTATATGTCACCTGCCTATCTCTATTATAACTTACTATAATTTCAGTTTGATAGTAGCACATACTAGTGCTTAACATTCTAATTCTAATTGTCACATTTGTACTATCAAATGTTTGACCATTTAATGTAAAGTGATCATTTGGATTTTCACCAAATAGATAATTATAAACTGGTGAAAGAGGCCTTTCTTCAGTTTTTGTCATACTTTCTAATAATTCAGCGGATACTGTAACATATTTATCTTCTGGGTCATCACTAGTAAATGGAGTCATTCCCATTTCTCTAACATTTTTTCTAATAGTATCTCTTGCTAAAAGTGAATCATATGTTTTTGCCATTTCTTTTGCAACTTGATATTCAGCAGCTCTAACCTGACCTCTATATGAAGTGATAATCATTGTTGTAATTGTTGTTGAAGCAAGTGCGATTATTATAATAGCGGCAATTAGTTCAACTAAAGAAACACCTTTTTTATTCTTTTTTATTTTTAACATTTAATCACCCTTTCTTTATAGGGATTTTGATATTCATTTATTTTAATATCTATATATAATTATATCTTAATACAAAATTTAATTCAATAATTTCTATTTTTTTTTATAATAAAAAAAGAGAACAACCTTAAAACGCTTACAAATACCTTATATGTTTGACAAAAAAATAGCGGAAAAAGAGTAAAATAAGGTAGAAATTATATAATAATTTTGTTATAATTATAATGAGGTGGTATAGATGAAATCAATAAGAAAAAACATATATGCTGTTGGCGTTATAATTCTGTTTGTAATTGCTGCAGCAATGCTGACTTTGTTTTTAGCGTTATTCTCGTCTTCAACATCAGTTGATGGAACAACTGTTGGAAGTGTTTATATTGGTGATGAAAAACCAGGATCGGCAGCAAGAAAACAAAAATTAGAAAAAGGCATTAACGATTGGAAAAGGAACGCTATTTATACAATTAGTTTTCAAAATATAAGCTTTGTAATTGGTTCAACTCCAAAAAAAGATGAAAACGGAAATATCGTTGTTGAAAAAGATGAAAAAACTGGAGAAGAAACAATTGTTTATGATAATGCAGGATTAGATATTTTAACTTTTGATTATGCAACAACAAATTCAAAAATAATTAACAATAAATCAGATAATCTTGCGTATTTTACAATATCTGAAGAAAATGAAAAGAAATTAATGGATACACTTGTTGAAAACTTTGGAACAGAAGTCACTGCAACAGATATTCTTGATTTTAAGCAATTAAAGGATGCTATTTTAAGAGATGCAAATAGTATGAACACTAAATGTGATTACGATTTGTATGATTTTATAAGTTCAGAATGGAACAATTATGAAATAGGAACAGCATACATAGAAAATTTAAGTAAAACTAAGGTTGCTGAAATAGCAAAACTATTTGATAATGTAAATATTGAGATTCTTCCACAAAAAGATCCAGAAGGAAAATTAGGATTTTCAGCAGTTGATTTTTTCTCAAAAGCAGAATACGCTACTTTATCAAGTTCTGATATGTCAATTGTTGCGACAGGACTTGCAGCTGTTGTAATGGAAACAAGTTTAACTGTCACTGTTAAAAACCAAGGCTATATCACAGATTCTTATTATGGTTATGAAGATAAAACAATGACAGCACGTGTAAATATTAAAGATGGTACTGACTTAAGAATTATTAATCCTGAAACTCATCCTTACGTTATTACAATTTCTGAAGGACCTGATGGAGTTGACGGAAAAGGCTCATTATTATTTAAACTTGAAGGCTGTAAATTAGTTAACAATTATAAATGTGAAAAAATAGTAACAGAAATACCTTATAGTGTTGTTTATGATGATAAAGCAGTTGTGTTTGAATATGATCCTACAAATCCTAATATGGGTATTGATACAGAACATGATGGAGGCTGCTACTACTTAACATACCAAGAAGGTAGGGCTACATATCTATATAGTTTCAAAAAGACAATAACTTGTGTTGATGGAACTATTATTGAAACTGAAGTATTCCCTAAACAAGAATTCTTTGTTGGCCAAGATGAAAAACGTATGTGGACAAAGAATGGGTATAATGCATAGGAAAGGAGATAATTAATTATGGCAGTTATTAAAAGAATTGGTGATATTTTAATTGAAAACGGAATGATAACACCAGATCAATTATCTGATGCATTAGATAAAAAGCTTCCAGGAGAACGTGTTGGACAAGCTTTAGTTAGATTAAAATATATTTCAGAAGGACAAATTTTAAAAGTGCTAGAAGCAACTACTGGTATAGAGCGTGTTACTCTTGCTAAAGTAGATATTGATGAAACAGCACTTCCTTTAATTGATGAAGCATTTGCTCGTCAAAAGAAAGTATTACCTTTACATGTTGATACAGCTAAAGGTGTATTAGATATAGTTATTAATGACCCACTAGATTTTGGTGTCATTGAAGATGTTCGTATTGTAACAGGTTATAAGC
The DNA here is from genome assembly GCA_024694145.1 of bacterium. GTDB lineage: Bacteria > Bacillota_I > Bacilli_A > Acholeplasmatales > JAEDCM01 > RGIG10196. Next base: position 4,728 of record JAILKD010000050.1, read on the forward strand.
CAAAAGCTTTCTCTGCTACACTTCAAGAAATCGATGCAGCAATTGAAAAATATTACGGATTTAGCCGTGTTATGAATCAATTGGGTGCTGATGGCAAAGATAGAACAGAAGTTATAAGTGGCGATGGTGAAGGAGACGTTGATGAAAACGATGAAACACCAATTGTACAATTAGTTAACCAAATACTAGCTGCTGCTGTTTATCAAAGAGCATCAGATATTCATATTGATCCACTAGATAATAAAATTATTGTAAGATATCGTATTGATGGTGTTTTGGATACTGTTAGAGAATTACCTATTAGAATTCAAACACAATTAATAAGTCGTATAAAAGTTATGTCTGGTATGGATATTACAGAAGCACGTATTCCACAAGATGGTCGTATTCAAACTATCATCAATGGAAAACACGTTGACCTTCGTATTTCAACACTACCAACTGTACGTGGTGAAAAAACCGTTATGCGTATCTTGGACTTATCAGGTAGTGAAAACCACATTAAAGATTTACAATTATCAGAAGAAGATGACAAGAAGATTCGTGGAATGATTAACCTTCCAAATGGTATCATTCTAGTAAGTGGACCTACAGGTAGTGGTAAGACTACTACACTTTATGCATGCTTGAATGAATTAAATACTCCTCAAGTAAATATTATTACAGTTGAGGACCCAGTCGAAATTAAGGTTGAAGGTATCAACCAAGTTCAAACTCAAGCAGAAGTTAATATGACATTCGCTAGTGCATTAAGAGCAATCTTACGTCAAGACCCTAACGTAGTAATGGTCGGAGAAATTCGTGACGTTGAAACAGCAAATATTGCCGTTAGAGCGTCATTAACAGGTCACTTAGTATTATCTACAATACATACAAACGATGCAGTAAGAACTGTTACTCGTTTACTAGATATGGGTGTTGAACCATTCCAAATTTCGTCTTCACTTGCTGGAGTTATTGCACAACGTCTAGTACGTAGACTTTGTGATGAATGTAAGTATGAAGATGCAGTTACTTCACAAGAAAAAATAGTATTTGAGAAATACGGATTCAAAAATGTAACAAAAGTATTTAGAAAGAAAGGCTGTGCTTCATGTAACAATAAAGGTTATAGAGGTCGTGCCGGTGTATTCGAAATACTAGTTCTTGATGATGAAATGAGAAGATTAATTAACCAAAACGCAGATGTTCTTGATCTTCAAGAAGCAGCAAGACGTTCTGGTATGATGACTTTAATGCAATCTGGTTTAGCTAAGATTTTACTTGGTGTAACTACATTTGAAGAAGTTATGAGAGTTGCTAATAGTGACTAATTAGTTTTAATAAATAATGGCTTATCCAAGCCTTATACTCTTAATTTAATTTATAGAAAGGAGTAGTAATTAGTTAGAGCTAATTACGTACATGCCTATGGCTTTAGTAATGAAAAACTTCAAATATACAGCTGTTAATGAAAAGGGCAAAACAGTAAAAGGGCAAGCACAAGGAACTAATAAAACAATGGTTGAAAGATTTCTTGAACTTCAAAACATGTCTGTTGTATCTGTTGAAGAACATAATACACTTTTAACTAGATTACAAAACATGAGTGTTGGTGCTTCATTTAAACCTCAAGTTTTATCATTCTATTTAAAACAACTTGGTGCCTTACTTGGAGCTGGCCAAAAATTAATTGATTGTTTGGAGATGCTTGCTGCACAACAAAAAGGTGCTGCTGTAAAAAGAATTTGTTTTATTCTATATCAAGAAGTTTATAATGGTTCTAAATTATCAAAAGCATTTGAATTGTTCCCACAAGACTTCCCACCTGTTGTTATTGCAATGACAGAAGCAGGTGAAGCAACTGGTGAACTTGCAGATGTTTTACTTAGAACTGTTGAATATATGGATAATCAAAGAAGACTTAATGGCTCTATTAAAAAGGCAATTAGAAAACCAGTGTTATATTTGGTAGGCTCTTTAGTCGTAGCAGTAGCAATGACTTTATTGGTATTCCCTCAATTTATGTCATTATTTGAAGGACTTGGTGACGGTTCAGCAAAGATGCCTATATTTACTCAAATATTTATTGAATTCTTGGCTTTCTTAAAATCTCCATGGGGTTGGGGAACAGGAATATTAATTGTAATATTAATTATATTGTATGTTGTATTTAACAAGACTAGTCCTAAATTTAGAAGAACAAAAACTCTTATTTTCTTAAAGGTTCCTGGCTTCGGAAAATTAATACAAATGAATCAACAAATAATTGTTTCTTCAACACTAGCTCAACTTATGGGACGTGGTGTAAATGCATCTGATGCCCTTGAAGTTACTCAAAAAGTTACAACTAACCCAATATTTCAAGAATTATTAGAAGAAGCCCATACAAATGTTGTTCAAGGTAAAGGATTTGCAAAAGCATTTAGCGAATCAGAATATATTGATCCAATTATGAAACGTATGATTGAAACTGGTGAAAAGACAAGCCAAATTCCACAATTACTTGCATCACTTGATGGGTACTTTAATGAAGTTGCAGACGTTAAGGTTAAACAAATTACAAATACAATTCAACCAGTTGTTATGTTATTCGTATATGCAATAGTTATGGCTTTGTTAATGGCAATTATGTTACCACAATTAACACTTGCTACATCAGTATAATAATAATTGGATATAAAGACTCTTATGAGTCTTTTTTCTTTTAATATGTATCAATTGTAAATAAAATGTAAAAAATATACACATTTTAAAAAAAAGTTTATGAAAACGATTGCATTTTATATAGTTTTGTGCAAAAATATAAATAGTAAGATAAGTCAAGTCTTACTATAAAATAGAAATTTATAAAAATATAAAATAAGAAAAGGAGATTTAAAAAATTATGACAAAACAATTAAACAAAAAAGGTACATCTTTAGTTGAATTAATCGCTGTTATCGTTATTATGGGTATCATTGCTGGTATCGCAATCCCTACAACAATCGCAGTTATTAATAGACAAAAGAAAAATGCAGCTGTAAAATCTGCTGAAACAGTATTCAATGCTGCTAAATCAGTTTTACTAGAAGCTTCTACAGGACAAACAATCGGTTATGTTACAAAGGATACTACTGATACAACTGTAACAAAGTATTCAACAACTTCTGCATTACTTGCATCAAATTCAGAAATTGAAAAAGACCCAGGAGATACTGGTTCTGTAATGACAATTTATTATAATGTTCCAACATCTGGACAAGCTTCTTATACAGTTCAATTAACTTCTGGATATAAAATTAACGGTGTAGCTATTACTTGGACTGCATGTGATGGATTCAAAACTTGCTAATTAGTTTAATTTAGTATAGATATGCTCAATGACTTCATTGAGCATTTTCTATATAATCATGATGGGAGGACAATAAATGTCAAAAATTAATAGTCTTTTATTATCCGATAATTTTATTAATAAAATTAAAAGGGCTGCTAAAATTGTTCTAATCACGTTTTTTTTAAGTCCAATTTTTGCGATGATTGCATATTTGATTGTAAATAAATATATTCCTGGATATGTTAGTTTATATTCGTTGGTTCCATCTGATGTGTTTTACTACATAATGCGTTTTACAGGAGCTTTTGGAATTTTGATTACTTTTTTTTATGTATATCCTTTTATTATTAAAAAAGAAAAACCAAAAAACTGGAAATTATTTATAGTTATTGGAGTGTTATTGCTATGGATGTTTATTTGTGATTTGTTAGCTGAAGATAGAAGCGTTTCTTTTTTTGGAGCATTATATCGTGAGGAAGGTTTTATTACCATTTTATGCTACGTTGGAATAGTTGGTACTGCATATATACTTTTAAGTGATAAAAATAGTATTAAGTTCTTTTTAAGATTAATAACAATTATCTCGTGCATTATTGCGTTTTTAGTTTTTTTACAATCATGTAGAGTTTATATTCCTTTCTTTGAATCTGGTTATTATAATCAATTTTATATGGGACCTTTCTATCATTTTAATCATTATGGCTACTATCTTACAATTACTTTAATGGCAAATATAGGATTATTTTACATAGAAGAAAAGAAGTTAGTAAAAGGATTGTTACTTGGAGCGTTTACATTACAATCATACGCATTAGTATTATGCTATACATTTGGATGCTTCTTAGCTGTTTTGTTTGGATTAATATGCTTTGTTGTTTTTTACTGGATTAAAAATGGCAAGACACATCTAATTGATTATTCTTTTATTGTGATTTTATTTGTAGTTGCATTATTAGTCTTACTTACTCCTTACGAGAGTGTGTTTGCTGACTTTTTAAGACTTACAAAAGATGTTAGTGATATTGCTAGTGGAAAAGAAGCAGATCATGCTGGTAGTTCAAGGTGGATGCTATGGAAAATTTCATTTGAAACAATCGGAAAACATCCTATTTTTGGCATAGGTTCAGATATGTCAACAGCTGAAATGTTTAATAACATTTGTAATAGACCTCATAATGAATTTATACAATATGCTTTGTTCTACGGTATACCTGGCGGATTATTGTATTTTTCAATGCTAGTAATGATATTACTTCCATGCTTATTAAACATAAAAAAGATAAGCAGAGAAACATTTTTTTGCTTCATAATTACATTAGCATATCTATTTAGTGCTTTGTTTGGTAATACAACATATTACATTACACCTATTTTCTTAACATTCTTGATATGGTGTTTAAAATATAAAGATGATATAGTGCAAAATGAAGGAGCAAATGAAGGATTGATTGATACAAAATATAATTTAGAAAATGAAATTGAAGACAATTAGTTTGTGTTTGACTATAAACAATACTTTGCGAGGCATTTAATGCCTCTTTTCTTTGAAAAAATGCGTACTTTAGCACTAAAAAACAATTACGAATGGTAAATTTATTATTGTATATATTGAAAATATATAGTATAATTATTTTAGGTGGTATTATGCAAATATTATTTATGATTTTGTGGATATTTTACCTATTTATGATAGGTGCAACATTTGCTTCATTCTTTAATGTAGTAGGAATTAGAACCGCAGATCATATATCCATCAATAGAAGAAGTCATTGCCCTAAATGTGATAATACTCTAAGATGGATTGACATAATGCCTATATTTGGATGGCTAATTAATAGAGGTAAATGTCACTTCTGTAAAGAATCAATACATATCAAATATTTACTTATTGAAGTATTTGGTGGAACTGTATTTGTATTGTCATTCATTGTATGCGGTTATATAAGAAGTGATTGGACTTTTGATTTTAGCTATCAAAAAATTATAAGACTCATAATGTATTTGCTTACAGTATCACTTATGATGATAATTGTTGTAAGTGAATATGAACATCATGTAACTTTAAAAAAAGTAACATATGTGTTTGCTCCTATGCTTTTAATATTATCAGTATTTACTGGCAAAGATTTATTCTTACAATCAATGCTAGGTATGGGAACAATGTTAGTTTTAAATATAGTACTTATGATTTATAAAAAAGATTTACTTAAGTACTTGTTATATTCTGCATGCTTAGGAATAACACTAGGATTCTTTGGTGCAATTCTAGCAATCTTACTTGGCGGACTATTACATTTGATAGTTAAGCTTTGTAAGAAAAATATTAGATATGTATATTTCATAAGTATAGGTTCTGTAATAAGTTTATTTACAAATCCATACTTGTATCCGTTTATAGAAAAAATATTTAAAGGGTAAGGTGATGAATTATGGCATTTCCAACAGAATTAAATTTAGCTATTAACGATAATGTTATAGGCTTTATTGAAAAGAAACCAGGAAAATCAGAAATCGAAAGTTATGGTGAAGTAAAACTTCCTAAAGGTGTTATCGAAAGAGGATATATTAAAGATCCTAACACTTTAGTTGAAAAAATCGAATCAATTTATACTTCATTTAGAATTGAAGCAAAAACAGTTCGTTGGGTATTAAATGAACAAAATGCAATTCTAAGAGAATTAGAAATTGAAAAAGGTGAACTTCAAACAAAAACAATTGAAGAATATATTAAATCACAAGTTGGAAAGACTATTCACTTCCCATATGAAGCACCAATATTTAATCACTTCATAAAAACAGCTACTGATGATACATTAATAGTTATTCTAATCATTATGGACGAAAAGATGGTTAATGATTACTTAGATGTATTTGAAAAGCTAAAGATGAAGGATATTACTTATGAAATTCCAATGCTTGCATTATTTAGACTATTCTATACTGAAGATGAAGGCGAAGAACCTAAACCTACAAATGTTGCTCAAGTACAATTATCTAGCCAACTCCAATCAGTTGAAGTAGAAAAGAACTATGCATCAAACCTTGAAGGTGTTGAAGGCGAATTAGAAGAAGAAATGGATGAAGAAGGAGATTTAATCGATGGATTAATGATGGTTACTCTTTATGATAATTTCTTCACATTAACAATATTTAGTTATATATTCCCTACACTATTTATAATGGAAGATTTAGATTCTGATGATAAATATCAAACAATTGATAAGATAGATAACTTCATATCAAGAATTGCTAACTACTACAAATACAACAAAAATGGCGGTAAAAAAGGAGTTAGAAGTTGTGTATGTTTCAACTTATCAAATATTGATGATACAGAGCTTCAAGAAGAAATGTCTAATAGAACATTAGGTATGCCATTTGAAGTATTTGATCTTGGAACTAAATCACAATATTATAAGAGATTGCTTCCAAAAGGTTGTTATATTCCGCTAGCAGCAAGTTTCTATAAGACAACTGCTGATGAAGCTAACGAAGAATAGGAGATGATTATATGAGAGGTTTATATATTAGTTTCGTCATAAAAAGACGTAAAAAAATAGATAAAATAATGGATTTCTTCCTTGTTATAGCAATATTCATTTTCATATTCACATTCTTATTCTATGTACAATACGTACAAAAAGCAAACAAGTATAATTCAACAAATAAAAAACTTCAAACAGCAAATGTAGAAGCTGCAACACTAAAAGAACAAGTTGATAAAATGGATAAAGAAAATGCTTCTCAAATGGAAAAAAGTTATAATACAGCATATAATGAATTATCTTCAATTACAAACATTACTACAAAGTATTCAGGATATGTTGAAGATATATATAGCGCCAAGGAATCTTTAATAGGTATTACAATTAATGGGGTATCAATATCTGTAGAGAATAAATTAATTACATTGACTCTTGCGTTTGACAAATCTGAAGATTATCAAGTATCTTACCGTTATAGAGCAAAACTACTTGATTACAACTGGGTACCAAAAGATGGAATTAAGAGTACTGATAGTACAAACTCAACTGCAATATGGGAGGTGAGTGTGGACGATGGCACTACAATTGAAAAATAAAGTAAAAGAAGAAAAACCTGAAGTTGAAAAAGGCAAAAAAGGGAAATATAAAAGAAAAAGAAACGTCTTTGGGAAAAGACTTACTAGATTTGGCCTTATTGGCTTAATTGTTGGGTTAATTATTGCATTTGCTATTATAAAAGTTACATTCACTCTTACTCAAAACAAAAGACAAAAGAAAATTGATGAAGATTTAGTACAAGTTAATGCAAAAATAGATGAATATAGAACAGAATTAGGTAAAAAGCAAGATTCTTATGCAAATGTTGGTGAATTAATTGCTACTCTTCCTACAAGTTTTGATCAACAAGCTACATCTCTTGATTTGGATAGAATGATTATATTGTCTGGCTTAAGTGAAAGTAGTTCTAATATTAGAAAAATTGTTGAAGTATCTACACTTCCAGTCGAATCATCTGTTTCTACTGTTAAGGCAGTACAAATTAGTTTTGTTCTTTATGGAAAAGTAGATGATGTTGAATCAGCTTTAAAGTTTATGAATTACTTAACTGATTATAGTCATGAAAACTTTTATTATATAGAAAAGTTTAATTATACTGAAGATAGATCAATATTCAAAAGAAGTTCCCTAGATTTAACAATTTATACATTCTATAATGATGTTGAATTAAAACCGGTAGAAACTAATACTGATACAAATACACAAACAAAATAAATTTATTAATATAGTCCTACCAATAGGACTATATTTATTTGAATTAAATTTATATTGATTAATATTTATATTAATGATAAAATAATATGGAATGATATTTTTTGAAAGGATTTGAGCAACATGGCTAAAAAATATGAAAAAGTAAAATTAGGCCTTCCAGCATATATAACATTTGCTTGTTTCTTAGTTGCTATTATTATAATGGTTCTAATATTAATTCCTTCTAATAAGAAAAAACTTAGAAGCAAATTTCAAGGATCATATACAAAAGAAGCTAGCCAACAAGGACAATCAGCTGAAGTTGAATATTATGATTTAGGTGAAGACCATGTGTTTAAAACATGCTCATTTTCATCAATAAAAAAGCAAATTAAAAAAGATAAATATTCATATATTCTTTATGGTGATTCAACAAGTACAAACTTTTGCTTACAAGCAATTGAATTAAATAAAAAAGCTATAGAAATTAATGAAAAAGAAGGTAAAAAAATTATTTCTATTATTTATATTGATTCAAATTCTGCTACTGATAAGCAAAAAGAATATTATAGAGAACGTTTAAAAGTAGTTAATGATACTGTAAAAAGTATTAGTAAAATGCCTGATCTTGATTTATGGGTAACAAGAGATGATAAGATCATTGATTGCTATTCAAATCCATCTTATCAAGAAGCAGAATTAACACTACAAATGGTAGCTCAATACCATATATTTAGTTATAAAAATTAATGATGCGTTGCATCATTTTTTTTAAGAGAGGTGTATTTATATGAAAACACGTAATATCGCAATTATTGCCCATGTAGACCATGGTAAAACAACATTAGTAGATCAATTACTTAGAAAATCTGGAGCTTTTAGAGATAATACTGAAATAGCTGAACGTGCAATGGATTCAAATGACATTGAACGTGAACGTGGTATTACTATTTTAGCTAAAGCTACAGGTATTGATTATAAAGACTATAGAATAAACATTCTAGATACACCAGGGCATGCTGACTTTGGTGGAGAAGTAGAACGTATTATGCATATGGTTGATGGAGTACTTTTAGTAGTAGATGCATATGAAGGAACAATGCCTCAAACTAGATTTGTTCTAAAAAAAGCATTAGAAGCTAAAATTACACCAATACTAGTAGTAAATAAAGTAGATAGACCAAATGCTAGAATTAGTGAAGTAGTAGATGAGGTATTAGAATTATTTATTGAACTAGGTGCTGATGATTCACAATTAGATTTCCCTATAGTTTATGCAAGTGCACTTAAAGGAACATCAAGCTTAGATCCAGATACATCTACTCAACAAGATACAATGGATCCATTATTTGAAACAATTATAAAATATATTCCAGCACCAAAAGATGACGATTCACACTTACAAATGCAAGTAGCTTTACTTGATTATAATGAATATGTTGGTAGAATTGGTATAGGACGAATTACAAAGGGACATTTAAAGGTTAATGATATGGTTAAGTGCTGTAGAGCAGATGGAACATTTAAAGACTTTAGAATCCAAAAATTATTTGGTTATTATGGTTTAAAGCGTATTGAAATAGAAGAAGCTAAATATGGTGATATCGTAGCTATTGCTGGACTACCTGATATAATGGTAGGTGAAACTATTTGTAATATGGATGTAACAGATCCACTACCACTTTTACATATAGATGAACCAACACTACAAATGACTTTTGCAGTTAATAATAGTCCATTTGCTGGTAAAGAAGGAAAATTCTTAACAGTTAGAAAAATAGAAGATAGATTATATAAAGAAACTCAAAAAGATGTTAGTTTAAAAGTTAAAAGAATGGGTACAGAAGAATCCTTTATTGTTAGTGGTAGAGGAGAACTTCATTTATCTATTCTAATTGAAAATATGAGAAGAGAAGGCTATGAACTTCAAGTATCAAAACCAGAAATAATTGTTAAAGAAATTGATGGCGTAAAATATGAACCATATGAAGAAGTAATGATTGAAACACCAGAAGATACTGTAGGTAATGTAATAGAAGCACTAGGTAGTCGTGGTGGTATAATGGATACTATGAATAACTTCCATAACCAAGTAAGACTTCGTTACTTAGTACCTAGCCGTGGTATGATTGGTTTTATGACTGACTTCTTAACAATGACTAGAGGTTATGGTATTATTAATCATACATTCTTTGAATATAGAAAAATGGAAAGTATTTCTGTTGGTGAAAGAAAAGAAGGAGTGCTTGTTGCAAGTGAAACTGGTAAGACTACAGCTTATTCACTAGGCGGCTTAGAAGATAGAGGTATAATGTTTGTAGAACCAGGTGTAGATGTTTATGAAGGTATGATTGTTGGTGAAGCTAATAAAGGGCTAGATTTAGCCGTTAACGTAGTTAAAGCTAAACAACAAACAAACACTCGTAGTGCAACAAAAGATAACACAGTTGTATTAAAACGCCCTAGACTAATCACACTAGAATATGCCCTAGATTATATTAATAGTGATGAACTTTTAGAGGTTACACCAAGAAGTATAAGAATGCGTAAAAGAATTCTAAATACAGTTGAAAGAAAGAAATTTGATGCACATAAATTAGATAATGAAGAATAGAACTAGTTTGATGCTAGTTTTATTTTTTATAAATCTCTAAAATTTCTTTTTATTACGCAATAATATGCTTTTTTTTTATTATTTTTTATAGTATAATAAAGTTAATGAAAGCATTTACATTAAGTGGGGTGATTCAATGAAAAAAATCTTTGAAGTAATTAAATCAAGTATATTAAATTCATTCAAGGTAGGACTACCTGATACAGCAATTAACAAGTACCAAGTAGATTCTGCAACTAAAAACTATGTATCATCATGTTTTAAAACATTAATTCTAATAACTTTACTTTTTATTATAGCTCAAGTTTATTTTTTAATTGATGATATAGTTGATGGTAATTTTGGTAGTTATTATATTTGGAATCAATATTATGGAATTGGCTTAATAGCTGAAGTTTTAACAATTACATCAAGTATAATTGTTTTACTTTATGTATCACTATCAATTGTTAAAGAAAAAGAGAATTATCATGCACAAAAAGTAACAATCACAACTTATTATTTTATTGTTACTATATGTTGTTCTTTATTTGTAATTGCTAAAACTTTAAGAAATGGTGGATTAATGAATGTCCACTCATCAATTATTTATATAATATTACTTTTAAGTGTATCGCCATCATATACAAGAGCTCAAAACTATATATTCCCTGGAATATTATTATTATCAATAATAATTCCTGCAATAATTGTTGCTGCTAATCCTGATATAGTAACTGAAGAAGTAGTAGCAAAAGAATTAGATGGAATCGGTTGGGTTTTAAATAATATGATATTTGTTATATTTGGTGCACTTGTAGCACAGTTTTCATATGCTAAATCTATTAGTAGTAAATTAAAATCAGTTGTATTAATTGAAGCTAATGAATTATTAAAACAAAAAACAGAAACTGATGAATTAACACAAGTAGCTAATAGACGTGCAATGAAGATGTATATTGATATGAAAGAAGCTGAATGGAAAGATAGAAAAGAAGGCGTTGCTTTCTTAATGTTAGATATTGACTTCTTTAAAAAATATAATGATTTTTACGGCCATTTAAGAGGTGATGAGTGCTTAAAGAGAGTTGCTCAAGCAGCTTGTATTGCGGCTCAAAACTATAATGGATCTGTATTTAGATATGGTGGAGAAGAATTTGTTGTTATAGCTGAAAATGTTGAAGAAGCACAAGCTTTAAACTTATGTAAAGAAATACATAAAGAAATAGGTAAGCTTAAGATTAGTCATGAAGGTATTAATGGTGATAAAGAAACAATGTTAACTGTTTCAATAGGCTTAAATTATGAAACAACATTTAAGCGTGTATCTAACCAGTGGATACTAGATGCTGATCAACAATTATATTATGCTAAGCATGAAGGTAGAAACTGTACAGCTTATAGAAATGCATTATATAATACATATCATAAGGTTTTACCAGGTGAAGAAGCTAAGAGGACTGATTAGTCCTCTTTTTTTTTAGTGAAAATGCTTTAACATTGTAAATAAAGTCTTATTATTATATAATAAGAGGGTAAGGAGTGGTTTTAGTGATAGATAATATTAAACAAGAATTAAAAGATATTTTAGAAAAATATTTTTTAAACAAATACAATTTAGAATTAAATATAGTTGTAGAAGAACCTAAGAAAAAAGAACTAGGAGATATTTCAATTCCATCATTTGTTGTTGTTAAAGCATTAAAAAAACCATTAAATGATTGCGTAAATGAAATAGTAGAAGTTATTAAAGATTTAAAAATAATTAAAAGCTACCAAATAATGGGTGGTTTTATTAATATAGTTATAAACAAAGAAGAAATATCAAAAGAAATATTAGATAAAATAATTAAAGAAGGATCTCAATATGGTTCAGGAGAAAAGAAAAATGAAACTATTGTATTAGATTATTCTAGTCCTAATATTGCTAAACCATTTTCTATTGGACATTTAAGAAGCACAATTATAGGTGCATCATTAAAACTAATCTTTGAAAAAGGTGGATATAAAACATTTGGCATTAACCACTTAGGAGATTGGGGAAGCCAATTTGGAAAAGTAATTGTCGCATATAAAAAATGGGGTAATGAAAATAGTGTTAGTAATAATTCATTATCAGAACTAGCTAAACTATATGTAAGATTCCATGATGAAGCTAAAACAAATCCAAGATTAGAAGATGAAGCTAGAGAAGTATTTAGGGAATTAGAAAATGGAAATGAAGAATATCTTAAACTTTGGACATGGTTTAGAAGTGAATCAATTAAAGAAGCTTTAAAGTTATATGATATGCTTAATGTTAAATTTGATTCATATAATGGTGAAGCATTCTATAACGATAAAATGGATGCTGTAGTAAAAGAATTAGAGGATAAAAAACTACTTGTTGAAGATGATGGAGCGATGATTGTTGATTTAGGCGAATCAATGCCACCAGCATTAATTAAACGTAGAGATGGAGCAAGTCTATATATAACTCGTGATTTAGCTGCAGTATTCTACCGTAAAAAAGAATATAACTTCAAAAAAGCTTTATATGTAGTTGGCAATGAACAAAAGCTTCATTTTAACCAACTAAGAAGTGTAATAGATAAAATGGGTTATGATTATGCAAATGATATAATACATGTCAATTTTGGTTTAGTACTTCAAGATGGTAAAAAGATGAGTACTAGAAGCGGTAGAGTTGTAACTTTAATTGATGTATTAAATGAAGCAATCAATATGGCATATAAACAAATAGATGCTAAAAACCCTAATTTAGAAAATAAAGAAGAAGTTAGTAAGAAAATAGGAATTGGCGCAGTAATATTTAATGATTTAAAAAATCATAGAAGCCTTGATTATGAATTTAATCTAGAATCTATGCTTAAATTTGAAGGTCAAACAGGACCATACTTACAATATACAGATGTAAGAATTAAATCAATTTTAAATTCTGTTAAAATGACTAATGAATTCGATTATTCTTTATTTGAAAAACCACATTATTATGCATTAATTAAAGATATAGATGAATTTGGACTAAATATTAGTAAAGCTATGGAAGATTATGCACCAAGCGTAATTTGTAAATACTTACTAAATTTAGCAAGTGATTTTAATACATTCTATGGATTAGAAAAAATTAATAATGAAAATGAAATAATTAGAAACACTAATCTTAAACTATTAAATGCAATTAAAATTGTCTTAGAAGAAGGCTTAAGATTAATTGATATTAATCCACTAGAAAGAATGTAATTATGGAAAAGAAAAAAAAGAATATTTGGCTTAATTTAATTGTTGTTGCATTAATATTTATCATAATGCTAGTAATTATTTTAGTTAATAATGATGCAAAAGATATTTTTAGCGCAATAAAAGAAGCAGATTATAAATATATCCTAATTGCACTTGGCTTTATATTAATATTTATTTTATTTACGGCATTTAGCTTGATGCAACTTGTCGCACTTAAGAAAAAAATAAATATTTTTGATTCATTTAATATAGCTAATCTAGCAAATTTCTATAATGGTATAACACCATTTGCTAGTGGAGGACAGCCTTTCCAAGTATATTATTATACAAAAGTAAATGTTAAAACTGATGAATCCACATCAGTTATAATGATGAACTTTATAATTCATCAGTTTGTATTATGTGTATTTGGTATAGCCGCAATTATAATGTATTATAAAGACTTGGTAGAAAACCAAAATACAGCTTTTAGAGTAGCTGTATGGATTGGTCTATCAATTAATGTTTTCATTTTCTTATTACTTATTTTTATATCTTTATCAAAACATGTAAAAAAAGTATTTATGGGTTTAGTTGGATTAATATTTTCAATTAAATTCTTAAGGAAGAAAAAAGAGGATATGATAGAAAAAACTAATAATTATTTTGATGAATCACAAAAATCATTTAAAGAATTATTTCATCATATTCCTACATTATTATTATCAATAATGTATAAAGTAATTTCATTAATTGCTTATTTTATAGTGCCGTATTTTATATTTAAGGCACTACATATAGAAGTAAAAGCATCAAGCATAATATTTATTATATGGATGACAGCTTTTGCATATGTTATAATGAGCTTTATGCCAACCCCTGGATCTAGTGGTGGTGCTGAATGGGCATTTAATGAAGTTTTCTCCAAAAACTTTGCTATGGCTGGAGCAAAGACAGCTTCTGCAATACTTATTTGGAGATTCTTCACATACTATTTAGTTATGATTTTAGGTGCTATTAGTGCTATATGTGTAAAAAGAAGAAAGGTAGATGAAGATAAATGCGAATTGGAATCTTCACAGACAGTTACGTCCCACAAGTCAACGGAGTAAGTGTCTCTTGTATGAACCTATATAAAGGTTTAACAATGCTTGGAAACGATGTATATGTAATTACAACAGATCATAAAGAAAAAACTGATTTTAAAGATACTCATATTATTAGACTTGAAGGATTTGATGTACCTTTAAAGAACTTTGATGGCTTTCAATTAGTACCAGCCGCAAATAAGTATTATAAGTTAATAGAAAGTATGAATTTTGATATTATTCATGTTCATACAGAATTTAGTGTAGGGCGTTTTGGTATTAGATGTGCTAAAAAATATAAAATACCTTATGTTTATACAATGCATACAATGTATGAAGATTATATGCATTTTGTTATTAAATTTGGTAAACCATTACTTAAAAAACCATATCTAAGCTATATTGAGTCTATGATGAGATGGATTTGTAAAAAATCTAGTGCCATAGTTATACCTCATGAAAAAGTTAGAGATATGTTTATTAGATATGATTTAGAAAAAGAAAACAAAATACATGTTATACCTACAGGAATAGATCTAGATAAATTCTATAGAAAAAGATATTCTGAAGAAGAAATTATTGCTTTAAAAGAATCTTTAGGATTAAAAGATGAATTTGTAATTCTATCTGTTGGACGTGTTGCTTTTGAAAAATCAATTGATGTAATGATTAAAGAATATAATAAAATAGCTAGAAAAGTAAATGCTAAATTTGTTATAGTTGGAGATGGCCCAGCTAAAGAATCACTAGAAAAACTAGTAGAAGAACTAGATTTAGGCGATTATGTAATATTTACTGGTATGGTACCTTATACAAATATAGGCTTATATTATATGATAGGAGATATATTTGTAAATGCTAGTGTAACTGAAACACAAGGCTTAACATATATTGAAGCATTATCAAGTAATTTACCTATAGTTGTTAGATACGATAAGAATTTAGATGGCTTAATTACAGATAGAGAAAACGGCTTGTTCTATAATGACCCATCTGAATTTAGTTCTAAAGTATTAGAACTTATAAATGATAAAGAATTACTTAAACATTTAAAGGATAATGCATATAAAACAGCTAAGGTTTATTCTAAACAAAATTATGCAGAAACTATTAATAATCTATATAAACAAATTTTAGAAAATAAAAAGTAGGCGATTTTTATGAAAATTGTAATAATTGGTGCGGGTAAGATTAGCAGTGCCATTATTAAGCATGCTACAGCTGAAAACCATGAAGTTACAGTTGTAGATAATAATGCAAAAGTAATTGAAGAAATTGTTGAAACATATGATTGCATGGGACTTGTTGGTAACGGATTATTAAATGATACGCTAATTCAAGCAGGTGCTAATAAAGCAGATGTAGTAATAGCCGCAACACGTAGTGATGAGGCTAATATGCTTGCATGCTTACTTGCAAAATCTTTAGGAGCTAAATCAACAATTGCTCGTATAAGAAATTATGAATACAGTAAGCAAATTTTTCATTTAAAAGAGACTTTAGGTATTACTATGACTATTAATCCAGAACTTGAAAGTGCAAGAGAAATCGCAAGAATTATGAACTTCCCTAATGCTATAAAGGTTGAATCTTTTGGTAGTGGGAATGTCGATTTAGTAGAATTCTTTGTACCAGAAAATAGTCCTTTATGTGGACAAAAATTATTAGAACTTAATAAAAAGAACCAACTTAATGTTTTAGTATGCGCTGTTGAGCGTGATAATAATATATTTATACCAAATGGACAATTTGAAATAGAAGCTAAAGATAAAATAAGTATTACATGCCAAAGAACTGAATCAAGACGTTTTATGGAAAAGTTAGGATTTTTAGAATCTAGAATAAAACGTGTAATGATTATTGGTGGAGGCGGTATAACAGTTTATTTGGCTTTAGAATTATTGAACAATAACTTTGATGTTAAAATAATTGAGGCTAATAAAGAAAAATGTCTTGAATTATCTGAATTACTACCTAAAGCAACTATTATTTGCGGTGATGGATCAGATCAAAGAGTATTATCTGAAGAAGGTATGGAAAGTAGTGATGCCATAATATGCTTAACTGGTAATGATGAAGAAAACATAATTATTAGTTTATATGCTAATAAGAAAAAAGTTAAAAAAATAGTAACAAAGATTAATAAAGTTAGCTTTGGTGAATTAATGGAGCAAGTAGAAATGGCCTCTATTGTTTATCCAAAAGAAATTACAGCAAGTCAAATCGTAAGCTATATTCGTGCAACAAATAATACTAGAGGTAGCCAAATTAAAAAGATTTATAAGATGGTTAATGATAAGGTTGAAATTCTAGAATTTGATGTATCAGAAAATGCCAAAGTATTAAATAAAGCTTTAAAAGATTTAAAATTAAAACCTAATGTTTTAATCGCAGGTATTACAAGAAATGGTGAATATATACTTCCAACAGGTTCAACTATAATTGAAAAAAGTGATAGTGTTATTGTTGCAACAACTAATGCTATATTAAATGACTTGGATAATATTTTAGCTTAATATGAATTATCAAGTAATTAGAAATATAATTGGTAAAATCATGCTTTTAGTAGCAACACTAATGGTTTTACCTATGATTGTAGCAATCATTTATAGAGAACCTTTAAGAAATATAATATCATTTTTAATACCAATGCTTATAATTTTAACTATTGGTATATTATTTGCTAGCTTTAAGCCTAAGAATAGATCTATTCTTGCAAGAGAAGGATTTGTAATAGTAGGCTTATCATGGATAGCAATGAGCTTGTTTGGTTCAATTCCATTTATTATTTCAAAAGAAATACCAAATTTCTTTGATGCATTTTTTGAAATAACTAGTGGATTTACAACAACAGGTTCAACAATATTATCTGGTGAAAAAATCGAATCCTTAAGCCATTCTATGTTATTTTGGCGTAGTATGTCTCACTGGATTGGTGGAATGGGTATATTAGTTTTTATTTTAGCTTTTATACCTGAAAGTAAGGATGGTTCAACCGTTCATATTTTAAGAGCAGAATCTACTGGACCATCTGTTGGTAGATTAGTTAGTAAAATGCAAGTAACAAGCCGTATATTATATTTAATATATATTGGCTTGTCATTAATAATGTTTTTAACTTTACTAATACTTCCAGATAAAAATATGGGAGTATTTGATAGTTTGATTACAACTTTTGGTACAGCAGGTACTGGTGGATTTTCTAATCATGGGTTATCTATTGGCTTTTATGCCCCATGTATACAGTATGCAGTAGCTATATTTATGATAATATTTGGAATAAACTTCACTGTATATTACTTAATAATAATAGGACATGCTAAAGCAGCTTTTAAAAATGAAGAAGTAATATGGTATTTATCACTTATTTTCTTAGCAACAATAGCTATTTTCTTTAATATTAGAAATATTTATTCTACATCTGAAGAAGCATTCCGCCATGCATTATTTCAAACAGCTTCAATTATATCAACAACAGGATTTTCAACTACTAATTATGGAAATTGGCCGGTTTTATCGTGTTCGATAATTTTATTCTTAACATTAGTAGGCTCATGTGCAGGATCAACTGCAGGTGGCTTAAAGGTAAGTAGATTTGCGATTATCTCAAAATCTACATTTGTTGATATAGAACATATGATTACACCAAGAAAAATAAGGAAAATAAGAATGAACTTTAAGCCTATTGATGAAGCAATGATTCAATCTGTAAAGACGTTTCTAATAACTTATTTTATTATAATTATTGTATGTACAATACTTATAAGTATTTATAATCCTGATATTCCTAATTTAGATCCTCTTACAGCGATTTCTTCATCGCTTACATGCATATCTAATGTAGGACCTGGTTTGGGTTTAGTTGGACCTGCATATGATTTTAGTAATTATTCTTATTTTTCAAAGATGGTTTTATCACTTGAAATGATTATGGGAAGATTAGAGTTATTCCCAATATTAATATTATTATATCCAGGTACATGGAAGAAAAGGATTTAGAAGGTGATTTTTATGACAGATTTTGATGTGATTATTATAGGTGCTGGCCCAGGTGGTATATTTAGTGCTTATGAATTAATTAAACTTAATCCAAATTTAAAAATATGCATATTTGAAGAAGGTAATCCACTAGAAAAAAGAAAATGCCCAATAGATGGAGTTAAGGTTAAATCTTGTGTTCACTGCCCTAGCTGTGCTATTATGAATGGTTTTGGTGGTGCTGGAGCTTTTTCTGATGGAAAATATAATATCACTAATCAATTTGGTGGTAATTTATGCGATTATATTGGAGCTAAAGAAGCAATTGATTTAATGGAATATGTTGATTCTATTAATATGATGTATGGTGGAGAAGGATCAAAACTTTATTCTACAGCTAATTCTGAAATTAAAAAGCTTTGTCTACAAAATAAGCTTCATTTACTTGATGCACGTGTTAGACACTTAGGTACTGATAAAAACTATGTTGTTTTATCTAACCTTTATAATATTTTAAAAGATAAAGTTACATTCTATTTTAAAGAAGGAGTTAAAACTGTTGAAAAGTTAGAAAAGGGATTTAAGGTAATATCTAAAAATAGAGAAGTAACTTGTAATAAATGTATTATATCAGTTGGTAGAAGTGGCTCTAAATGGATGGAATCAGTATGTAAGGATTTAAATATTAAAACACACTCTAATAGAGTTGATTTAGGTGTTAGAGTAGAATTACCTGCGGATGTATTTAGTCATTTAACTGATAAATTATATGAAAGTAAAATAGTTTATCGTACTGAAAAATATGGTGATTTAGTTAGAACATTCTGTATGAATCCATATGGTGCTGTTGTAAATGAAAATACTAATGGTATTATTACTGTTAATGGTCACTCATATGAAGATAAATCTAAACATACTAATAATACTAACTTTGCCCTACTAGTATCTAAACATTTTACTGAGCCATTTGATGATTCAAATGCTTATGCAGAAAATATTGCTAAATTATCAAATATGCTTGGTGGTGGAGTAATCATTCAACGCTTTGGTGATTTGATTAGAGGTAGACGTTCTAATATTGATAGAATTAATGATAGCTTTGTAATACCAACACTTTCTGCAACACCAGGTGATCTTTCTTTAGTAATACCAAAAAGAATTCTTGATGGCATTATTGAGATGATTTATGCTCTTGATAAGATTGCACCAGGTACTGCAAATGATGATACACTTTTATATGGTGTAGAAGTAAAGTTCTATAATATGACAGTAGAATTAGATAATAATCTAGAAACTTGCCATAAAGGCTTGTATGTTATTGGGGATGGAAGTGGTGTTACACATTCACTAAGCCACGCATCAGCAAGTGGTGTATTTGTAGCAAGGAAAATTTTAGAGCAATAATAAAAGGGCTAAATAAGCCCTTTATATGCCCGGTTAGTTAAATGGATATAACAAGTCCCTCCTAAGGGTTAAGTTATACCCTGATAACTATGGCTTAATGAAGCCGTTATTTATGGTCAAAATATTTTTTGCCCACCATTTTTTGCCCACAAATTGGATATCAACTTTCTCCTTTTTGGTGGGCAAAATGATTGTTTCGGTAGCATAGCTGGATAATGCAGTAACCTCCTAAGTTAAAGATCAGCGGTTCGAATCCGCTCCGAAACGCCACTAAAGAATATAGGTATACATTAGCAGTATACCTTTTTATTTTTATAATTAAGAATATATGTTATAATATAAAACGTAGAGTTCGTTATAAGGGGAGAATTATATGGAAGCAATTAATAGAAAATTTAAAGACGCACACAAATATACGAACAATTGGGTATGGATGTACGCTTTTTCATTATGCTATATTTTGTTTTCTGGCCTAATTGGTTTTTATTCAGTTTTTGCAATATTTACATGTATTCCTCTTGTATTAGCAATTATTTTTACTGTGCAAAGAATGATGATTTGTAAAAGCGATCCGAATATTGGAATGAATAAAATGCAGATAATTGAATTAACAATACATACTTTATTTTTAATTGGTTTTACAACATACTCTTTCTTATGCGTTCATAAGATTTCAAACAGAGATGGTTCAGAAGGATTTACTATTTCTATTGATTTGGCAATTATATTTATTATTATGCTTGGATTATATATTTCGTTTGTTACAATTTTTTATTATTTAGTTGATAGAGAAATGATTGCTGAAAACAAAATTATATATAAGAATATAATAGCAGAAAAGAAAATAATGAAAAGCAAAAAAAGTATTTTAGATTATGTTTATTATTACGAATTAACATATGGTGGATATTGTGAAAAAAAAGAAGATGATTCTTACGAAGAAGAATTAAATAAAATTTACAATTCAAACAAAGATAAGAAGTGTATATTTGATATTCTAAAAAACAATATAGAATTAAGGTATCTGATTTTTGCATTTCCACATGAAGCACATGTTAAGCATAGTTATATAGATAATGATGAATATATTCTTGAACTTGATTTGACTAGCTCGTTTTCAAAACCTTTGTATAATGGAGTAAGACAAGAACAAGTTAAAATGATTTTTAAACTAGCATGTGAAATTCAATTTGATAAGGTCAAACAAATCGAATCAAAATTAACACAAAGATATGATGTTGAAATAATGGAACAAAATCATTATAAGTTTTCTTTAGAGTGTTCTAACGATTCATTTGAAGGAAATGAATCAATAGAATTTGAGTTTAGTGGTATAGATTTGATATTTGATTAAAAAAAATTATAAGGTGGAGAATAATATGAACGAAGTTGTAAATGTATATTCCTTCAAGGAAATAGAAATAAACTCTGATGATAAAGTTGTTATAATAGATGGAAAAGAATGTATGACATTAGAATCATATTTTAAATATATTTACGAATCGTTTGGATTTCCAAATGATGAAGAATATACATTAGATAAATATTATTCTTTAATGACTGATGAAAAATATATTAGTAGTTATTCTATAAAAATAATAATTAAAGATTATGATTCATTTTTAAAAAAAGACAAAAAAGATAAAAAGAATATATATAGACTATTTGTTGATAAAATTCTACCATATTGGGAAAACGAAACAAAAGATCCAAGAACATTTAAATTGTTTTTGATTCATTCGTTGCCATTTACAATTAGTGAGGAAGAGCTTAGTGACAAAGTTTTAAATGATGAAGCGATAAAACTAAAAAAATGGCTTGATATTATTGGATATTTTATTTGTATAGTTATTCTAATGATAGAACCTGGTTTTGGATTGATGTATTCTATGACAATTTGGTTTGAAACAAGCAATACTTATGATATAGTAGTTTTATCATTGCTTGGTGTTAATACTATACTTTTCTTGATTCTTGGACTTATGTGGCTTATTTTAAAAAGAAAATTTAGAAAAGCAATACAAAAAAACGAGGTAAACAAAAATGACATTGACCAAGTTTAGATTGAGAATTTTATTAATTCATATCTTAATTGTAGTTGCTTTACTTTCTGTTATTATGTGTATTAACTTTTTCCTTTTAAAAGGTAAAGGACTTAATACTATATCGATAATAATTCTAATAATAGTTTTGTATTTGATTTTTACTATTTATCCATCAATTATGTATTATTACTATGGAGTATATTATCCTAAGCATGGCTTAAAAACTGTATATGATCCAATTGGTGGAATGCTAGTGTTCTTGCTTAGTGGATATTATTGTATATTGTTTTACATCAATAAGAATCAATGGTTCGAAAATAGAATAACTATTATTAATGAAAGAAGTAAATAATTAATTGAAGCAAGTTTTTCGAAGCTTGCTTTTTTGCCCACTAAAATGTCCACAAAAAACACTAAAAAAGATAAAAAATAATCATATAAATAAACATTATAAAAAATATACTCGAAAAATAATGGCTTAAATAAGCCAAAATTAAAAATATTGATTAACGGTTCAAAAACTCCTAAGGAAAAGTTCTATCCAAAATTAATTGGCTTAGCTAATATATAATTTGATACTTATTAAAAATCTTTCCCCTTATTTTATTCCCCTATTTGCATAAAATCGAGATTAAATAAGGGGAAAGATATATGTTCTGGTAGCATAGCTGGATAATGCACCAACCTCCTAAGTTGAAGATCGGCGGTTCGAATCCGCCCCAGAACGCCACTATAATATTATTAAACATCATATTGTGAATATGGTGTTTTTTATTCATAAAATATATTTTATAATAAAAAATAAAAAAGTGTGTTATAATCTAAGTAGATTATATGAGATGGAGGGAATGATTATGAATAAGAAATTAATCTTAAAATTATTTTTGTCCATTTTTGCTTTTGTTTCTTTAATAATAATTGTTCCTATCATTTTCGGTAACGTAATTTCTTATATATGCATTGGACTGGCTAGAAAGGCTATGTTTATTTCTAAAACATTAGAATTTATAAAACTTGAATCAATCGTTTTTGTTATTTCGTTAATTATATCTGTTATTCTTGTTGCTTCTAGAAGAAAAGAATATAAAGATGGTTTATTTTTAATAAATGGATTAGAATATGACTTGTCAACTATTGTAGCTATAAGATATAAGAGATTGTTTTTTTTGTATAAAGTAAAGTTAATGGATAATGTTGATCATAAAAACACTATATATTTTAATAATAAGAAAGAATTTGATGGATTTGTAAATGATCCAAAAATGACTAATAATCCTAGCGTTATTGATATTACTAATAAAAGAGTTACTAAACTTATCTTTATAGCTGTAACATATGTTTTAGCATTATTAGTTTTTATTAGAGGATTTGATAGATTTTCTTATAACAAACAAGAAATAATACATTCAAACTATGATTCTACCTATGAGGAAAATAGTAATTATTTAGTAACTAAAGATACAATCTATCATAAAAGCAGTAATAATAAGTTCAAATATTACATTAAAGGTTCCGGTAATTATAGTAGTTATAGAGTTGTTGACTTAGAACTAAAAGAAGATAGTTTCAATTGTATTTATATACAACAAAATTATACAACTAATATGTTAGTTACAGAAAACATTAGTTATAAAGGGACTGATAATAAAATAGTAAGTGTTGAAGAGGAGAAAGATGATAATTATTATTATGAATTGTATGGACTATCGCATATACGAAATCAGCTTTTTCCAATTAATGATTATGGAAATTATTTTGCAGGCAAAAGTCCTACTCCAGAAGGAGAATATAAAGAAGATATAGATAATATAATGAATTTTATAGTTTCTAAATCCAAAAGCAAAACCACTAATCATAAATTACGTGGTAATGCTAAAATAGTAGATAATAGTATTTATTTTTCAATACATCATTTTAGGAAGAATAATGATTATAGATATATTACTAAATCTGAATTATACAAATACGATTTAGCAACGAAACAAATT
>JAILKD010000070.1 GCA_024694145.1 bacterium
TTAAATCATTTTTTAATATTTCTTCTTCTTTTTCATTAGGATTATTAACATTATTAATAAATGTTTTAATAATATCTAATTCATCAGCATTATAAAACATTTCATTAAGTGGAATGATTTCGATTTCCTCTATTTCTTTAATTGATCTTTGAGTGTTTATATCAAATTCTTTTATTTTTTCTACTATAGTATCAAATAAATCTAATCTAATTGGATTTTCTCTATTAAGTGGAAATAAATCTATAATAGATCCTCTAATAGAAAAATCTCCTACTCTACCTACTAAATATTCTCTTTTATATCCAGAATTAATTAAATAGTTTTCTAATTCTTTAATATCTATTTCATCATTTTTCTTAAATGTAATACTTGATTTTAACCACTTTTCTTTAGGCATTTGTTTTCTAATAATACCTGTTAAGTTAGTTATTACGATATGCTTTTTACCATCAAGTATATTTTTAATTGTCAAGTTTCTTTCTAGTTTAAATTCAATAGATGAAACTAAAAGTTCACTTGTTATAAGTTCATCTGATGGATAAAAAAGTACATCCTCAGTATTTAACATGTTTACTAGTTTATCATAATATTGTTGGGCTTCATATAAAGTATCAAGCACAACAAATATAGTTTTACTCTCTTTTTGAAATTTTGAGGCAATTAAAAAGATATTAAAATTAGTAGTTGAATTAGATAAAGTAAATCCTTCATTTTTGGTATATTTATCTATTAATTCTAAATCTAAAATCATAAAATTACCTCCTTTTTACAAGCCAAAAAGAAGCTTAAACCATCTTAAGCCTCTATTTTTGATTATATTTATTCATTATTTCTTCAAAAGTTTTATTATTAATAAAATCTTCTATTGCATAACTGACTTTTTCAATTGCACTAGTGATAGAAATTAATTCATCTTTACTAAATTTACCTAAAACATGACTTATAGTATCACTTGATTTATCTATACCAATTTTACATCTATTAAATGCTTCACCAATATGACTAATTATACTTTTAAGTCCGTTATGCCCACCAGCACTACCATGATTTCTAAATCTAATTGATCCAACACTTAAATCTAAGTCATCATGAATTATAAGCATATCTTTAATTTCTATTTTGTAGTAGTTTAAAACTTTACTAATAGAATTACCACTTAAATTCATATAAGTTGTAGGCTTAAGTAAAATTACTTTTTCACCGTTTATATTAGTTTGACTTATTAAGCCTTCTAATTTAGTATCTAATTTAAATGTTAAATTAAATTTATTTGAAAAGTAGTCTAGCACCATAAATCCAGTGTTATGTCTGGTGTTTTCGTATTCTTTTCCTGGATTACCTAAACCAACAATTAATTTCATTATTTTCTAAATAATTCTGATAATGTTCTATCATCAATTATACGCATAATACCTTCTCCAAATAATTGACCAACAGAAAGTTGTTTAATTTTTGGAGCCATCTTATCTTCAGTTAAAGCAATTGTATTTGTAACTACGACTTCTTTAATAGGAGAATTAGTTAATCTTTCAATAGCTGGACCTGAGAAAATAGGGTGAGTAGCACATGCATAAACTTCTTTAGCACCTGCATTAATTAATGCTTGTGCACCAGCACAAATTGAACCAGCTGTATCAATCATATCATCAATCATAATACAAGTTTTACCAGCAATATCACCAATGATATTCATAACTTCTGCTTTATTAGGTTCTGGTCTACGTTTATCAATAATAGCGATTGGTTTGTTATCAAGTGCTCTAGCTAAGTTTCTAGCACGAGTAACTCCACCATGATCTGGTGAAACAATTACAACATCATCAAGTTCTTTTTTCTTGAAATAATCAGCAAAAATTGGTAGAGCTTCAAAATGATCTACTGGAATATCAAAGAATCCTTGGATTTGAGCAGCATGTAAATCCATGATTAAAATTCTACTTGCTCCAGCAACTTGAATTAAATTTGCAACTAGTTTAGCACTAATAGCTTGTCTAGGTGCAGCTTTTCTATCTTGTCTAGAATATCCATAATATGGAACAATTACATTGATTGTTTGAGCACTTGCTCTTTTTAGTGCATCAATCATAACAAGTAATTCCATTAAATTTTCATTTACAGGATTGTTTGTAGGTTGAACTACAAATACATGATGGCCTCTTACTGTTTCATTTATGTTGATGTTTACTTCACCATCAGCAAATCTTTTAACTTCACAATCTGCTAGTGGTACTCCTAGAGCTTCAGATATTTCTTCAGCTAATTTTTTGTTTGAACTTAAAGTAAATAATTTAACTTTTTTTCCTAATAATAAAGACATAGTCTTTCCTCCTTAAGGTTTTAATTCCTAATTTTATTATACACTATTAAAATATAAAAAAAAGGAATAACGAAAATGAAAACGTTATTCTCTTTAAAAATGTAATTTTTAATAAGTTCTATTAATATTTAGCTTATCTGGACTCTTCCAATCTATTCCATAATCTTCTTTTAAAACTTCAGCAAGTTTTCTATAAAATAATTGATAATAATCACTTCTAGATTTACTATTTTTAAGTAAGTTTTCTACTTTACTGTAAGCATCAGTTATTATATTTTGGAATTCTCTAGTAGATTCTATTGGATCATGTGGTGCATAATCAACTGGTAAAACTACTTGTTTTTCTAAATCAATAAGTCTTTCTTTTTTCTTTGCTAGATTAGCTAACATAAAGCATTCTGTATCATACATTCTACGTAGTGCAACCATATATATTTCCTTTAAAATTGCTTCAACTTTATCTTCTCTATCAGTTAGAGATAATGCCTTTCTAAAGCAAATTTCTGCATTTTCGTAATCATTTAAATTCATTAGGTTTTTACCTACTGTTCTAAGTAGTTCAACTTTATCAGTATCAGGTATTTCATCTGTTTTTAAATCATTAACTAAATCAGTTAAAACACCTCTATTTAAATAAGCTTCATCAAGTCTTGCGTTTAGTTCTAATAAGTCTAATCTAAAATCAATTATATCTTTATAATTCTTATCAGAAATAGCCATTTCTAATACTCTTTTTGTAATATCTCTACATTCAGAATATCTTCCTTCATCATACATTTCTACTCTAACATCATATATAGTTTTAGGCTTTTCTTCTTTAATTTCTTCTTCTTTAATAACAGGTGCATCATCTTCATATACTAGTTCAAAATATACAACAGTTCTAATATCTTTATATATTCCTTTTTGAACTTCTATACGTTGCTCATCATAATAAGCAGCTGGTTCATCTTTAGCTACTTTTATAATTTCACCATTATAGTTAACTATAATTCTTTCTTCTTTTATGTTCATTAAATTAAGTTTGTTATTAATAAATGATGCATAACTTGGGGCATTTTTTACACGCCCGATTACTGGAGGTACAATATATTCTTGCGAAACATTTGTTTGACTGTGAAGACTATTTGTTAGTGCTTCAGTTATTTCTTGTTTAACTTTAATACCAAGTAATTTCACAAAAATCACCTCCTCTATTTATTTTACAATAAATAACTAATATATTCAATAAAAAAGGGTATTTAGCCCATTTATTACAAGTCTATTCTCATAAGCTTTATTCTTTTCTATTAAAGATTCAACCTTATTACTCAAAGAAATTATATTATCGCTACATTCTAAGCATCTCTTTTCATTTATGGAGTATCCATTAAGTAAATAGTTCTTTAATACTGATGTAGCCCACCTTCTAAATTCTATACCACGTTTTGTATTTACTCTATAACCAATAGATATAACCATATCCAAATTATAATATGAAATTAATCTTTCAACTTTTCTATTTCCTTCATTTTGAACTATTAAGAAATTCTTAAGAGTTCGTCTAATTTCAAGCTCATTTGATTCAAAAATATTATTAATATGCATTGTTATATTTTCTCTAGTTGTTTTATATAATCTTGCAATTTCATTTTGATTTAACCACACCGTATCTTCAGTTGGACTGACATTTACATCAATTGTTATTTCTCCATTTTCATATCTTACTA
>JAILKD010000012.1 GCA_024694145.1 bacterium
AACAATTGATGAATATGTGTACTATTACAATAATGAAAGGCCAGCATATTCATTAAAATACAAAACCCCTATACAGTTTAAAACTGAACAGGGGTTCTAGCCTTTTTTATTTAATTGTCTACTTTTACTTGACTAGTGCAAGTTATATGTCCTTTTTTATATAAGATAAATATGATAAAATCATATAGGGTGATTATATGGTAGGACTATATTTTAGTGGCACAGGTAATTCAAAATGGGCTATTAATACTTTTACTTCTAAAATAGATAAAAATATAAAAACATATTCTATAGAAGAACTTGATGTAATAGATAAAATAAAAGATGAAGATATAATTATTTTTTCTTATCCAGTAATGTTCAGTAATATTCCTAAAATAGTAAAAGATTTCTTTGTTAATAATAAGGAGATATGGCTTAATAAAAAGTTTTTCGTTATTGCAACTATGGGATTATTTAGTGGTGATGGTGCTGGTTTAATAAAAAGATTACTTAAAAAATATAAGGCTAAAACTATAGGAGGTTTGCATCTGAAAATGCCAGATTCTATAGGGGATGAAAAAGCTCTAAAAAGAAGCTTAGAAAAGAATAAGGAAATTATTAATAAGGCATTAATTAAAATAGATAAATCAGTTATTTCTTTTAAGAATAATAAACCTAAAAAAGAAGGATTAAATATTTTCTATCATATTGCTGGTTTATTTGGCCAAAGATTATATTTTGGCCATAAAACCAAGCATTATTCTAATAAACTAAAAATAGATAATTCTAAATGCATTGGATGTGCTAAATGTACTAAATTATGTCCAATGGAAAATATTATAATAGAAAACAATAAAGCTAAAAGTTTAGATAAATGCACTATGTGTTATAGATGTATTAATAATTGCCCATCATGCGCTATTACTCTTTTAGGTAAAAAAGTAGTTGAACAAAGTGTAATAGAAAAATATATAGACTAAATAGACACTACATTTAAATAGTGTCTTTTTTTCGTTTAGAAAAAATTTTTTAATTATGGTATAATAATATTAGGTGATGTTTATGTTTATAGAAAATGAAACCTATAAATGTGACTGTATCGATTTAGATAGTGAAGGTAATGGAGTTTGCAAGATTGATGATTTTATTTTTTTCGTAAAAGGTCCATTAAAGGGTGAAAGAGTTAGCATTAAGGTTGATAAAGTTAATAAAAACTTTGGTTTAGCTACTTTAAAGGATATTTATTTAAAGAGTCCTTATAGAGTAAAGCCAGAGTGCCCATATTATGAACAATGTGGTGGATGTAATTTGATGCATTTTAATTATTATATGCATTCTAACTACAAAAAATATGTCGTTAAAGATTTATTAAATAGAATTGGTAAAGTTGATACTTTAGTCAATGATACTATTTTTATGAGTGACCCACTTCATTATAGAAATAATGTGCAAGTATCATTTTCAAATGATAATGGTGTTATTAAGGCAGGTTTTTATGCTAAGAAAACACATAATGTTATTGATATGGACACATGTATAATCGCACCACAAATAGCTAATAGAATAGTGGTTTTTTTAAAGCGCCTATTTACTGTAAATAAAATATCTATTTATAATCCTAAAACTAAAAAAGGATGCATTAAACATGTAATTATTAGAGCAAATAAGAAAAGTGATGTTATGTTATGCTTTGTAACAAACACTAAAGAATTAGAGAAAAGAGAATTATTAGTTTCTGAAATAGTAAAAAAATTCCCTAAAGTTGTTTCTATATTACACAATATAAATATTGGTGTTACACCAATTCACTTGGGTAATAAAACCAATTTATTATATGGAACTAATTATTTAACAAGTACAATTTTCAATACTAAATTTGAGATTGGTTTATCTAGCTTTTATCAAGTTAATACAACTCAAATGGAAAAGCTATATTCTAAAGTGTTTGAGTATTTAAACTTAAATAAAGATATGACTTTAATTGATGCATACTGTGGAATAGGTACTATGGGATTAATAGCTAGTAAGCATTGTAAGGAAGTATATGGTATAGAAGTAGTAGATGAAGCAATTTATAATGCTAATAGAAATAAAGTGTTAAATAATATTAATAATGCAACATTCATACTTGGAAAAGCTGAAGATGAAATTGAGAGACTAGTTAATAATAAAAAAATAGATGCATTAATAGTTGATCCACCTAGAAAAGGATGCGAAGAATCATTTTTGAAAGCTATTGTTGGTATAGAAAAAATAGTATATGTTTCTTGTAATCCATCCACTTTAGCGCGTGATTTAAAATTCTTAAAAGAATATTATGATATAGTAGAAGTTACACCGGTAGATATGTTCCCTTTCTCAAATCATGTCGAGACTGTTTGTTTATTGTTAAGGAAAACATATCAACTCTAAAAAATCTAGTTATTTAGCCATTATTTAAAAGATTCAAAAATAGATATGGCTAAAAAAATACATATCAAAACGATAAATTAATCAACTTGAAATAGCAAATTATAGTTTGTTGTTTCAGGTTGATTTTTTTTTGCATTTTATTCGAAATCCGGCAGTTTCGTTCCTCCTGTGGAAATAGGCGTTGCCTATAATAATAGTAGGAAACGAAAGGAAGTGCTTTTATGGATAACAAAAATATAGAAGAACAAATCAAAGAAGAATTTATTGATTATTTAGTTATGCTTATTAGGAAATATGCAAATGATTAATAAATAAAAAAAGAAAGGTGGTGATTAAATTGAATAGAAGCGGACTTAAATGTGTCATATATGTTAGAGTATCAACCGAAATGCAAGTAGATGGTTTTTCACTTGAAGCGCAAAAAAATGTTGTTAAAAGATTCGCAGAGCGTGAAGAAATGATAGTTTTAAATATATATGAGGATGCTGGAAAATCAGGAAAATCTATTGAAGGCCGTCCTGCATTCCAAAAAATGCTTGAAGATATAAAAAATGGTTTAGAGATAAACTATATATTAGTATATAAATTATCAAGATTTGGGAGAAATGCCGCAGATATTTTAAATTCAATTGAATTTATACAGTCCTACGATATCAATTTAATTGCCACCGATGAAGGAATTGATTCAAGCCAAACAAGTGGTAAATTATTAATATCTGTTCTATCAGCAGTTTCAGAAATAGAACGTGAAAACATTTTGGAACAAACTATGAATGGTAGAAAAGAAAAAGCAAGACAAGGAGGCTGGAATGGAGGATTTGCACCTTATGGCTATAAGCTTATCAACGGAAAGCTAGAAGTAGTTTTAGAAGAAGCTGAAACTATTAAGCAAATATTTGAAATGTATACATCATCCATTGATAAAGGATGTGAATATGTAGCCAGACAATTAAATCTACTCGGAATAAAAAAAATAAAAAATCCAAATTCCCAATTAGATTATTGGAGCGGAAGCACAATAAGAGAAATATTATCAAATCCCATATATGCTGGTCAAATTGCCTTTGGAAGAAGAAAAAAAGAAAAAATAAAAGGAACTAAAAATGAATATCGCATAATAAATTCTAAAGAATATATTATAGGAGATGGAAAACATGAAGCTATAATTGATATGGATTTGTGGAATAAGGCAAAAGAAAAAAAGGAAAAAATGTATGATAAAATTAAGTCAATCAAAAATTATAAAAATATATACTTATTAACATCAATGTTAAAATGTCCTATCTGTGGATCATCTATGTATGTTTGTAGGGATAAATACAAAAATGCATATAATGAAATAACTGAAACATTCGCCTATAGATGCTTAAATAGAAATAAGGATAATATTGATAAATGTAACTATACAGAGATGGTTAATAAAGAAAAAATAGATGCTATTGTAATTAATATTTTTAAAATCATCCTAAACAATAATATATTTATAAATCTTATTAATGAAAAATTAAAAGATAAAATTAATCCTAAAAAATATGAAGATGAATTGAAAAAATATGAAAACAAGCTAAGCGAAGTAATGCAAAATAAAGCATCATTAGAAAGTGAAATAGACAACCTACCTATTGATATAAACTATAGAGAAAAAATATTAGCGGATTTAAGAAAAAGACTATACTCCCTATATGAAACAATCGATGAACTAGAAAAAAGAATAAAAGATTCAGATCTTAAAATCAAAGGAGTCAAAAAAGGAAACTATTCTATTAATAAAACAGTAAATATTCTTAAAGATTTTACAAAAATAATCGATAAAGAAACAGAAGAAGAAAAAAAGAAAATGCTAAAGCTATTAATAGATAAAATAGTCTTAAAAGAAAATCTAAAAGAAAAAAATCCAATCAAATTAATTGAATTTAGATTTCCAATAGATTTTAAGGGAGAAAATAAATCCCTATATAAAGATAAAAAACTAGATTTAATACTTGATTGTAATTCAACTATTGGTGAATCTATATTCAATGAAGCTGTTGATATGCTTGAACCCAAAAAGAAGAAAACAACTTATAAAGATATACAAAACTATGTTGAAAACAAATATGGCTTTAAAGTACATACTGCCTATATCGCAGAAGTAAAAAGAAGCCACGGAGTAAGAATGTATGATGCACCTAATGCCGTAGAAGTATTAAAAAACAGGAAACAACATCCTACAGAAAAACAAGTCATCGCAATAGAGGATGCCTTAACACATTTTGAAATTATCTAATTGAGTTATAAAAAGTCATGACTTATGCCTAGTAAAGGCCGTGTTTAGCGTAGTGCCTATGAGCACGTAAAATATGATAGCGCACACCATGCTACATGGACTGTAGCAGCCTTCCTATAAAAAAGGAAGGTTTTTTCTTT
>JAILKD010000051.1 GCA_024694145.1 bacterium
AACTTTAAGCCATATGAATTATTATGTAACTTATTTATTAAAGTAATAAACTTTTTGTCTAATATAAGAATTGGTTTAATAGAAGTTCCATCCTTAAATAGTTTTCACATAATGAGTTATTATATATCTATTTTCTTTTTATTTGCGAAAAGAAAGTTTATATATTTAATAATAATTATCTTTGTAGTATTTATGAAAGGCAAAATCACTATAGGAGGGTATGTGAAAATACTTGATGTAGGACAAGGAGATACAAGTTTAATTAAAACAAATAAATATATGATAATGATTGATTGTTTTAATGATTCATATAAATACTTACAAAAAGAAGGAATTAATCATATAGATTATTTAATTGTAACGCATGGACATAACGATCATGCTGAAGATTTGATGGATATATATTATTCAAATATAAAAGTAGATACATTAATTGTGAGTTTCTATGATGATTCATCGTATATTAATGAGGCATGTTCATATTATAAAAATGTTTTACGTTTTAAAGCAAATGATGAAATAAATTTGGATAAATTAAATATAAAATGTTTAGCTCCAACAAGTAATAATAGTAATTTAAATAATATATCTTTAGTACTTAAAATTAGAGTATTAAATAAAGACTTTTTATTTATGGGGGATTATGAACTTGAAGAAACATTATTAAATTCAAATATCAAATGTGACATTTTAAAAGTAGGACATCACGGAGCAAAATATGCCTTTACTAAAGCATTTATTGATAAATGCAATCCAAGTATGTGCGTTATAAGTTGTGGTGCTTATAATAAGTATAATCATCCAAGTGATGTATGGATAGATTATTTTAATAAAAATAAAATA
This sequence comes from bacterium, assembly GCA_024694145.1. Taxonomy (GTDB): domain Bacteria; phylum Bacillota_I; class Bacilli_A; order Acholeplasmatales; family JAEDCM01; genus RGIG10196. Next base: position 844 of record JAILKD010000051.1, read on the forward strand.
AAATATCATATAACTTATATTGATAAAACATATACTTATAGGAAATTTTTTGTTTAGGAGAAATTATGGGGTTTATAGAAAATGAATATAAAATAAAAAACAAGAATCTAATTGATTCTGTTAGATCAAACTATTTGTATGGCGAAAAATTAATAAAACTTAATGAAGACTATAGATATGGTTTGATATCTATTGGTGAATATAGAATAAAAAAGATTTATTATAAAATGATTATTCAAGAACAAACTAAATGGGAATGTCCTCTAACAAAAAGAGAAAGAAGAAAAATATATGATAAAGCAAAGAAAAAGTAGATTGATAGTTTTCTTTATTTATTCCATAAATAGAAATTTAAAAATAACTATGTTATAATAAAATTTGGAGTGATTGGTATGGATAATCTTTATTTGTTATTATCAACCGATGAATATTTAATAAAAAATAAGGTTGATGAAATATTAAAAGTTAAAGGCTTAGATGAAGAAATACTAGAAAACTATGATTTGGATGAAGGAGATATTACTGATTTAGTATCTTGCCTAAACACTGATTCTATATTTGATGATTTTAGAATATTTTGGGTTAAAAATCCATCTGTTTTATCTAGTAATGCTAAAGTAAGTGAAGATGAAATTAATGCTTTAACAAGCTTTTGTTCAAATAAAGATAATGAAAACATACTAATACTTTCTTCAACTAATTACCAAAAGGATAATAAATTATCTCAAATAATAAATAAGTATTTTGAAAAAATAGATTTAGATAAAACATCTATGTCGCTAGAAGATTATTTAAATAAATACGTTCTTGATAATAATCTAGATATGGATGAAAAAATAAGAAAAGAAGTGTTAGATAGAAGTAGTGATTATCAAACACTAGAAAACAATTTACTTAAATTAAGTTTATATGCAGATGGTAGTAAAATAACTATTGAGATGGTTAATCTACTTACAAACAAAGAAGTAGATAATAAAATATATGATATCACATCTAATATGTTTGAAGGAAATACTAGCGCAGCTTATTTAGCACTAAAAAACTTATTAGATGAAAATGTTAGTCCATCAATAATACTTTCGAATATTAAAAATAGTGTTGTATTACTTTTATATACAATAAAATTACACTTAAAAGGTAAAATGCCATTTGACATAGCTCAAGAATTAAATGTATCTAGTGGTAGAGCATATCATTTGGTAAGACATGCAAGAACATTAGGTGAAAAGAAAATAGAAAATATGATTAAGCAACTACATAAAATAAATGTAGATGTTAGAAGTGGTGCAGGAGATGAACTTACTTTATTAGAGTTATTTGTGCTTCAAAAATAGAAAGGAGGTTTAATCATGAGAGATTTAATTAGGATTAATCTTAATCTTGATTATAGTAAAAGAATACTATGTGTAAGTGATATACATGGTGGGTATGATTTGCTTGATAAAGCTTTAAAAAGGGTTAATTATGATCAAGAAAAAGATTACTTGATTATTTTAGGTGATGTAATTAATAGAGGAGAACACAGCCTAGAATCTTTTAATTATATTATGAATTTATGCAAAAATAAAAATGTTTATATGATTAAAGGTAATCATGAAGAAGACTTCCATAATAGAAATGATTTACAACGTGATTTAATTAAAATGTATGTTACAAAGAAAACGTCTTTATTGTGCGATTTATTTGAAGGTAATGATTATTCAAATATGAATGAAGACGAAATATTTGATTATGTATATGAACACTATAAATATATCTTTGATTTTATTGAACAATTACCAGATATGATTGAAACTGAAAAGTACATTTTTGTCCATTCAGCATATTTTGATACTAATACTGTTTCGTCTGTTGTTAGAACTGCTGATTATTTAAAATATAATTATAAATCAAAGGATAAGTGGATTATTTGTGGACACTATCCAACAGCAAATTATCCTGAACTAACTAATAATAAGTTTAATTGTAACCCACTAATATTAAAAGATAATAAAATATGCTTAATAGATGGTGGTAAAGGAACAAAAGAATTTGGGCAAGTTAATTTATTAATTATAGAAAATGATAAGTTTAATTCTATTTATGAGGATTGGTTTAATAAAGTAGAAGTAGTTAATGACCAAAAAGAAAGTGGGTCTGTTTCTATTACTTATAAAGACCCTTATGTTAGAGTTGTTGGAGATTTTGGCTTTTGGCTATCTTGCGAGTATCATAATGATATAGTAATGCTTGAAAAACGTCTTGTATATTTAGATAAAAATGATGAATATAATGCAAGAAATTCTACTAATTGGTTTTTAAAACTTAATAAAGGTGATATAGTTTCACTTATTTATAGAGGTGAAAGTATAAGCCAAATAAAAAAAGATGGCATTATAGGTTATGCCTATAACACCAACTTAAAACTAGATTAAATTTAAACTATTTACATAATCTATATCAGGGTCTATGTAGATAGTTTTTTCATTTGAATAACTTAAAAAACAATTTCTTTTATTAGGTATTCTTTTTAAATATTTTATTTCTGTATAGATAATTGGGACGCTTGATGAATACTTAGCTTTTGAAAAGTATGCACAAATCATACTAGCAAGTCTTATAGATTCCTCATTAACAAGTCCACTTAAAACTACATGGCTGCTTGGCATATCTTTTACATGAAACCATAAATCGCTAGATTTAGCCAAATTCTTTGTTAGATAAGCGTTTTGCTCATTATTTTTTCCAATATAGATTGTATAATCATTTGCCTTATAAGTAGTGATTTTTATTTTACTTTTTTTATTAGTTTTCTTTGGATTAATTTCATTAGATATACCTAATATATCATTAATGTTAGAAAACTCTATTTGACTTTCTAGTAATTTATAATATTCTATTTCATCTTTGCATTCATCTATTTGGCTTGGTATAATTTTACAAGCTTTTTTCTTTTTATTATATATTTGGAAATACTTACTAGCATTTTTATTAGCTGATAGTGCTGGATCTAATTCTATATCTATATTTGAATTGTCATAATAATTAAATAGAGTAATAGAAGTAGCTCCTTTAGGAATTAGATGAAGGTTGTTGTATAATAATTCGCCTTTAATTCTATATGATTCACTATTAAGTGCATCGTTTAAATCGTTAGTTAAATTAACTAGTTTTCTTTCATATTTATCAATTCTACTTTTAATTAAATGTGTTAAATTATTACTTCTAACTCTTATCTCGTTTGTTTTAGTTTTTTCATAATAATAGTCATCTAATAATTCTGATAAGGAATTATAATATGTTTTGTTCTCATTAATAAAAGGTATATCCATAAAATAGATATTTTTTTCATATTTTGTTGGTTTATATGAATTTATAAAGCTATAAAACAAATCAGAATTATTATAAGTATAATTAGATATAAAATTTGACACGCCATTAAACTTATTTGATAAATCTTTTGAACCAAAAATGTTAATAAATTCTTTTTTTAATTCACTGCTTGAATAATCAAATGGGTTAAGTTTGCTTATTTTTATATTATATTCAATATTTGGAAGAACTGTTCTTGTTTCACTTTCAAATGGGTTTATATATTTATATGCAGATATTATTTTATCATTTATACATAATACTAAATTGGAATGTCTACCCATTAGCTCTAGATATAATTTAACATCTATCTTATCGCCTATTTCATCAATTTTACTTACATTAATACATACAATTCTGTCATTGTGAACTTGAAAAATACTCTTTATTATGCCGTTTTCTAAGTATTTCCTAAGTAAAACAGTTAAATTAGTAATATTAGAATCATTATCATAAACTCTATTTGTTAAATTCATATGAGCAAGCTCAGTATGAATAGTGATAAATAGGTTATGATTTTTCCCATTAGATCTAATATTAAATAAAAAATCTGTAGGGCTTATTTGATTAATTTTGCTAATTTTTCCATTATCTAGAATTTTAAATTCATTAACTAGATGATGTATAAATAATCCATCTATAGGCATAATAATCACTCCAATTCTAATTATAGCATAAATATTGAGTTTAAGGGATAAAACTATTATAATAATTCATATAGGAAGTGAGTATATGGAAATTTTAAAAGCTAAAAAAACAGACTTAGATATCATTAAATACATTTGTGATACTACAATTAATAAAATATATCCAAAGTATTATCCGAAAGGAGCAGTTGATTTTTTTATTAATCATCATTCTTTAGAACATATAAAAGCAGATATTAAAAATGGCTTTGTCCATATTATTAAAGATGAAGATAAAATAATAGGTACGGTAACAGTTAAAAATAACAACATGAATAGATTGTTTGTACTACCAGAGTATCATAAAAAAGGCTATGGTAAGGCATTAATCACTTTTGCTGAAGAAATGATTTTTAAGAAATATGACTCTATTATAATAGATGCAAGCTTACCAAGCAAGTCTTTATATTTAAAGATTGGCTTTAAAGAAATTGAATATGATAAAATTCTAACAGATAATGGTGATTATTTGTGTTATGGTGTAATGAAGAAGGAGAAATTAAACTAATTTCTCTTTTTTTGTTTCAATGAAAACATTTACTTTTATAATTTACCGTCAATTTAATATTATATATTAACTTATTTTTATAATTATGATATAATATAATGTAATCTCGATTATAGGCGGTGATTATATGAAACTTAATGAAAGAGGAATGCTTATAGTACTTTCAGGTCCATCTGGAGTAGGTAAAGGAACTGTTAGACGTGCTTTGTTTGAAAAGCGTGGAAACAAACTTGATTACTCAGTATCAATGACAACACGTCCAATACGTCCGGGTGAAAAAGATGGTGTAGATTACTACTTTGTTTCTAAAGAAGAATTTGAACAAAGAATAAAAGATGGAAAATTCTTAGAGTATGCATCATTTATTGGTAATTATTATGGAACACCACTTGACAAGGTTGAAGAAAAGATTGCTCAAGGTAAGGAAGTAGTTCTTGAAATTGAAGTTAATGGTGCTTTACAAGTAAAAGAAAAAATGAAAGATGCTGTAATGATTTTCTTAGTACCACCATCAAAGGAAGATTTATTTAAGAGATTAAGAAGTAGAGGTACAGAATCAGAAGAAGTAATTGAAAAAAGAGTTAAAAAAGCTTCTGATGAATTTAAAATGGCATATCATTATGATTACATCGTTGTTAATGATGATGTTGATAATGCCGCAGATAGAATAATGGCAATAATTAGAGCTGAGCATGCAAAAACTATGCGTTCTATTTATAAATACAAAAAACTAATGGAGGAAGAATAACATGAAACAAACAGAATACGATGGAATGCGTTACCCATCAATTGATGATTTACTAGAAAAGGTTGATTCTAAATATAAACTTGCTTACATTGCTGCACTACGTGCTAAACAAATTGAGCAAGATCCAAACTTTGATGATCCTGACTGCAAGTGTGTAAAACCAGTTGGTCAAGCTCTAGAAGAAATATTAAATGATAAGGTTTCATTAGAATTTGAAAAAATAGGCTAGGCCTATTTTTTTTAAAATTATGAATAAACCATTTTATTTAAAAAAAGGGTCAACTATAGGAATTATCGCTCCTTCATTTGGATTATTTGATGAGAAACATTTAAATAAATATAAAGAAGCAAAAGAGTTTTTTATAAGTAACGGCTTTAAAGTTGTAGAAGGCAAATACATTTATACAGAAAACTTATTTAGCGATACAAAAGCTAATTTGCGTGCTAAAGAATTTATGGATATGTATTTAGATCCAAATATTGATATGTTATTATCTGTTTGTGGTGGAGAATTATTAATGGAATTACTTGAATATATTGATTTTGATAGAATAAAGAATGCAAAAACTAAATATATATTAGGTTATTCGGATAATACAAATCTAACATTCTTACTAACAACACTATGTAACATAGAATCAATTTATGGGATAAATGCAACCGCATTTGCAAACAATAAACTCAAATATGTTAATGATACGTTTGAATTGTTAAAAGGAAATAAATTTGAATTTGATTCATATGATTTTTTTGAAAATGAATTAGAAGAATTTGTTAACAAAGTAGAATATATTGGTAATGTTGATATGAAAGGAATGCTACTTGGTGGTTGCTTAGAAGTGCTTAAAAACATATGTGGCACTAAATATGATAAAGTAAGTGAATTCACTAAAAATAATAAAGACATAATTTTTTATTTTGATGTATGTGAATCAAATCCGCTTCAAGTTTATCAAACACTATGGCAACTAAAAAATGCTAATTGGTTTAATAATATTAAAGGTTTTGTGTTTGGCAGAACTATTAATGATAATGAATTATTTAGCTATAAAGATGCTATTTATAGAGCATTATCAGATATAACTACAAATATTGTAATAAACGCTGATTTAGGCCATATTCATCCAATTATGCCATATATAAATGGTAGAATTTGTCATATAGTAGTAAATAAAGGAAAAGCAAAATTTATTTATGAATGATATTATAAAAAATAAGCTTAAACTACTACCTGAAAAACCAGGTTGCTATATGATGAAAAATAATGATGGATTAATCATATATGTAGGTAAAGCTAAAATACTTAAAAACAGAGTCAAAAGTTATTTCACAGGTAGTCATAATGCAAAAACAACACTTCTTGTTAGTGAAATATGTGACTTTGAATTTATAATGACAAATTCTAATTTAGAAGCTTATTTATTAGAAATCAATCTAATAAAAAAACATAGACCTAAATATAATATTGATTTAATGGATGATAAAACATATCCTTATATTTTACTTACTAAAGAGGATAATCCTAGATTATTAGTAGTAAGAAATACAAAAATAAAAGGAGATTTATTTGGACCATATCCAAATGTTACTGCCGCAAGAAAGACAGTAGATTTACTTAATTCACTTTATCCATTTAGGAAGTGTAATAAGATAGGTAAAAAAGAATGCTTGTATTATCATATAAATAATTGTCTTGCTCCATGTATTAAGGAAGTTAATAAGGATGAATATAGTGAATATATTAAGAAAACAAAGAGTTTCTTAAATGGTGATACATCATTTGCTTTAAATGAATTAAAGACAAAAATGGATAATTATTCAAAAGAATTACAATTTGAAAAAGCAACGGAATGTCGTGATTTAATTAATAGTATTAATGAAACTACAGAGCGTCAAAAAATAAGCATTAATGATAATGTCGATAGAGATGTATTTAATTATTATAATGATGATAAAAACATATGTATTTATACATTATTTATGAGGCAAGGAAGAATTGTTCAAAATGATTGTATAGTTTTAGAATTAATTGATGAACCGCTTGAAATGTTTGTCAATTATTTAATAGAATTCTATGATAAATCATTAAAACCAAAAGAAATAATGCTACCAGTTGAAATAGAAGATTTAGCTAGCTTATTAGATATTAAAATATTTGTTCCAAAAATTGGTGAGAAAAAACAAATAATAGATATGGCATATGATAATGCAAAAAATACACTTCTTACTAAAGATGAACTATATAAATCAAAATTAGAACGTAGTATTAATGCCTTAAATGAACTTGCTATTTTGCTTAATATACATTACCCTAGACGAATTGAAATGTTTGATAACTCAAATACATTTGGAAGTTATGCAGTTAGCGCAATGGTAGTATATATTGATGGAAAAAAAGAACCTAGTGAATATAGAAAATATAAGGTAGAATTTGATGGAATTGATGACTATCAAACTACACGTGAAATAATATATAGAAGATATTATAGAGTATTAATGGAAGATTTAGAAAGACCTAATTTAATCATTATGGACGGAGGAAAAGGTCATATGGATGCCGTTTTAAGCGTTACTAATGATCTAAATTTAGATATACCTGTAATAGGCTTAAAGAAAAATAGACACCATAAGACTGATAGAATAATCTATAATGATAAAGAGTATCCTATAAGTGGTGCACTATATCAATTATTAAGTAATATGCAAGAAGAAGTTCACCGCTTTGCGATAACTTTCCATAGGAATTTAAGAGCTAAAGGTATGTTTGAATCAAAACTTGATAATATTAAAGGTTTGGGTGAAAAATCTATTAGAAAATTAATAGATGAATTTAAAACTATAGAGAATATAGAAAATGCAAGTATTGAAGATTTTGAAAGAATAGGATTAAAAAGATTTTATAATGATGTAATGAATGCTTTAAAAAATAAATAAATGTGTTAAAATAATAAATGGTGATTTTTATGATAAAAATAGGATCAATTCATAGTCTTGATCTAAATAATAGATTATTTACTATTAAATGTAAGAATAAAATTGAATATTTTTATCTACAAAGTGGACTTGTTAAAAAGTTCCAAAGATATCTAGATAAAAGAGTATTTGTAGAGTTTGATTGTAATGGAGATAAAGACACTCATAATAATATAAGTGCTAGAAAAGTTAATTACTTCATTAAAATCTTTAAAAATACACCTCATAATAGAGAAATATTTTATGACCTATCTATTATAAGAAGTGGGGTAAAACAATTACTAACAAATCAAGAAAACATAATGTTTTTAGACTTAGAAATGACTATGCAATCATTTGATTCACCAAAAGACTTTAAATCAGAAATAATTCAAGCAGGTTATTTAATAACTGATAAGTTTGGTAATGATTTAGAAAGAAAGAATTATTATATTAAACCAACTCTTTTTCCTAAATTGAACAAGAGAACTTTGAAGTTTTTAAGTTTAAATGAAGAAGATGTAAATAATGGTGTTAGTTTTAATGAGTTCTATAATATATTTAAAGATACACTAAATAAATATAATAACCCATCTATTATTGTTTGGGGCAAAAATGATGTTTTAGCTTTAAAAGCATGTTATGAAATAAATGAACTAGAACCACTTAAACCTAATTATATTAATTTACTTCAAGTTCATAAAAATTATTTCAATCTAAAAAATGATTTAGGATTATTTGATGCATATAAAAAGTATACTGGTGCAGATTTAAATCAAGAACATGATGCACTTGTTGATGCATTTATGACAAAAAATGTATTCTTTGAATTTAAAAAAGAAGCTATCAGATAATACTAAAATTTGATAAAAAAATATAAAAATTAAACTAAAAATAACGAAAAATGGCTTAAAAATACAGTGATTTGAAAAATTGCGTAAAAAAGCCATTTTTTTATTGACAATATTTTATATATTCCATATAATTCAAGCATAAATGAGGGGTGAATTATATGGATAAGGAAATAATAATACCAGAGTTAAATAATGAAATAATAGAATCTATGATTTATGTTATAAGAGGAGTAAAAGTAATGCTTGATTTTGAACTGGCAAAAATATATGGTTATGAAACAAAAAGATTTAATGAGCAAGTAAAAAATAATATTAATAAATTTCCAGATAGATATAGGTTTCAATTGTCAGAAGAAGAAGTTAATTATATATCGAGGTCGAAAAAATCGACCACGATTATGCAAACTATAGGTAAAAAAGGAGGACGTGTATATCTTCCATACGCCTTTACTGAGCAAGGCATCTATATGCTTATGACAGTTTTAAAAGGTGAACTTGCTACAAAACAAAGCATTATGCTTATTGATACTTTTAAGCAGATGAAAGATTATATTATTGAATCAAATAATTTAATTACTTCTAACGAACTGCTTAAATTAACAAATAAGGTATATGAAACTGAATCTAATACAAATAAAAATACTAAAGATATTAAAGATATCAAGAAGAAACTATCTGTTGTTATGGATAATTTTATAGATCCAAAGACATATAAGCGTTTTGTATTTTTTAAAGGAGAAAGAATAGAAGCGGATAATGCATATCAAAAGATTTTTAGTCTAGCTAAACATTCCATATTTGTTATTGATGATTATATTGATATAAAAACACTACAATTATTAAAATGTGTTAAATCCAATATAAAGATAGTATTTTTTTCAGATAATAAAAATAAAACCATTAATAGAAGTATTGTAGATGATTATAAAAAAGATACAAACATTGAATTAATTATTAAAGAAAACAAAACTTTTCATGATAGGTATATAATTATTGATTATGATTTTAAAAAGGAATTGTTATTTCATTTAGGTACATCTATAAAAGATACTGGTAATAGTGGAAGTGAAATTAATCAAATAGAAGATATAGACATTTATAAAGAGAAAATAAGTATAATATTAGGAAAGAATTAAAGATATATAAAAAACGGCTAATTTTAGCCGTTTTATTATTTTATACTATCATTGTTGAAACTATTATTAATGGTTTTCTATTTGTTTTATCTTCAATTAATTTAGCAACATTATTAATTATTACATTTTTAATTGCTACTTGATTAATTGATTGGCTCTTATCTAATTCTTCTCTAGCATGATAATAAGCAGTAGTAGCTATTTGTTTAGTTAAATCTTCGCTAGATTTCATATAAACAAATCCTCTAGAAATAATAGTTGGTTCCATCATTATTTCTTTTGATTTTTCATTTATTGTTACAACAATTGATACCATACCATCTTCACTTAAGATTCTACGTTCTTTAATAATTGCACTATTTAAATCTCCAACTATTGTTCCATCAATATAAGTTAAACCAGTATGAACACTACCTGCAATTCTAGCACCTTCATCAGAGAATGCAACTACAGTTCCGTTATCAATAACAAATATGTTATCTGGTCTACAACCACATTCCATAGCAATAGCCATATGAGCTACTAGCATTCTATATTCACCATGAATTGGAATGAAATGCTTTGGCTTAACAAGGGATTGCATTAATTTTAATTCACCACTAGCAGCATGTCCTGATGTATGAACGTCTGTTAAAGGAGAATTAGTAATTACATTAACACCGTTTCTAAATAATTGATTAATTGTTTTATTTACACCTGCATTATTTCCAGGAATTGGACTTGATGAGAATATTACAGTATCACCTGGAATAGTTTTAATAAACTTATGTGTACCATTAGCTATTCTTGATAATGCTGCAAGAGGTTCGCCTTGAGAACCTGTACATAATATAGTTACTTGATTTGGTGGGTAATTATTGATTTGATCAGCTGTAATAAAAGTATCTTTCTTAGCTTTTATTAAACCAGCATTTTGACCAATTTCAATAGTTTTTTCCATGCTTCTACCAAATACAGCAACATGACGTTTAAATTTAATAGATATATCAATTATTTGTTGAACACGATATAAATTTGAAGCAAATGTTGCAATTAATGCACGACCTTCAATATGATCAAATATATCACGTAATGATGAATAAACTTTTCTTTCACTTATAGTAAATCCCTCAACAAGCGCATTTGTTGAATCTGCTAGTAAGCATAAAACACCTTCATCTGATAATCTAGTTAGTTTATCATATTCAGTAGCTGGTCCTAGTGGAGTAAAATCAAATTTGAAGTCTCCTGAGTGAATTATGTTACCATAAGGTGTATGGAAACATATAGCAAATGCATCAGGAATTGAGTGTGTCATTCTTATAAATGATACAGTAATATCATTGAATTTAAATTTGTGATTACTCTTATATTCAATGATATTTGGTTTATCAAGTGCTATTTCACTTAATTTATCTTGAATAAGTTCAACAGCAACGCCACTAGCATAAATCTTTTTTATTTTAACTTGTTGTAATAAATATGGTATACCACCAATATGATCTTCATGACCATGTGTTATAAATAAACCTACTATTTTGCTTTCATTTTCTTTTAAATATGTGAAGTCAGGAACTATCGCATCTATTCCTAGTAGTCTTTCATCAGGAAAAAGAAGACCACAATCAACAATGAATATTTGATTTAGGTATTCAATACAATACATATTTTTACCTATTTCACCTAATCCACCAAGCGCATAAATCCCAACTTCATTTTCTTTTAAAACACTAGACATAGAAAAAAACTCCTTTCAAAAAAGATTATTTTTAAAACCTATATTAACTATATATCGGTTAAGTTTCTTATATTATATATCATTTAAAACTAAAATAAAAGAACTTGTAAAAAGATAACGTTTACTTTCATCAAACTATCACATAACAATAACTATATATTATTAATTATATGTATATAAATAAAAAAATATGTTTACTTATTGATTTTTATTTGATATAATACTATTGCATAATAGTGTTAGCATGAGTGAGTTAAAGTTCTCACTCATTTTAATTGTAAGGGGTGATGTTATGGAGAATGTAAAAAAAATACTATTACCTTTCCTTGAAGAAAAAGGATATAAACTATATGAAATGAAGTTTGTAACTGAATTTGGTGAAAAGATTTTAAGAATCATTATTGATAAGCCAAATGGAATTACAGTTGATGAACTTGCAGAAGTAAATGAATATATTTCAGAAAAAATTGATGATGATATATCAGAAGTTCCATATATGCTTGAAGTATCAAGTAGAGGAGCTGAAAGAGAATTTGAATTTGATGAATTAGATAATATGATTGATAAATATGTCATGATTAAAACAGATAAAGAAAACTTTGGCTTCATTAGAGAAGTTAAGGAAGATGAAATCATATTAGAAATGAACATTAAAGGTGCAATAAGAAAAAGACCAATAAAGAAAAACGAGATAACAAAAATGCGCTTAAGCGTTAAATTTTAGGAGGATTTTATGATTAGTAAAGAGTTTTTCGAAAATGTAGAATTAATGGCTAAAGAAAGAGGTATTACTGTTGAACAAGCTTTAGAAGCTGTTAGAGAAGGTATGATTAAGGCTTATAAAAAAGCAACAGGTAATCCATGTGCAAGAGTAGAATTCAAGACAGAAAAGAATGAAATTTTAATGTATTCACAAATGCTTGTTGTTTCAGAAATCACTGAAGATCCTGAAATTGAAATGAAACAAATCACTTTAGCAGAAGCTAAGGCTATATCAAATAGATATAAAGTTGGTGATATTGTTGAACAAAAGATTGATCCTAAAAAGGATTTTGGTAGACAAGCAGTTTCTACAGGTAAACAAACATTCAATCAAAATGTAAGAAATTCAGAAAAAGCTAACATTTCTGAGTACTTCAAGAATCAAGAAAATGAAATGATTGATGCTACTGTAATTAGAATTGATGAAAAGGGTGCAACACTACAACTTGCTAATAACTATACAACATTCTTACCAGCAAGAGAAATCTTAGTAAATGATAACTTAACTGTTGGTGAAAGAATTAAAGTTTATCTAGTAAGTGTTGAAGATGGTACTAAAGGACCAAAGATTACTGTTTCAAGAAGTGATAAGAACTTAGTAATTAGATTAATGGAACAATCTATTCCAGAAATCCAAGATGGAACAATTGAAATCATGGGTATAGCTCGTGATGCTGGAGATAGAAGTAAAGTAGCTATTCGTTCAGTGGATCCAAACGTTGATGCTATTGGTTCATGCGTTGGTGAAAAAGGTGCTAGAATTAATAGTATTGTTTCAGCATTAAATGGCGAAAAGATTGACTTATATAAGTTTAGTAGTGTTCCAGAAGAATTAATTGCTAATTCTTTACAACCAGCTACTGTACTTGCTGTAATTGATGTTGATCCTAAAGCTAAAACAAGTTTAGCAATAGTACCAGATGATCAATTAAGCTTAGCAATTGGTAAGCAAGGACAAAATGTTAGACTTGCTGTTCAATCATGTGGTTGGAAAATTGATATTAAATCTGAAAGTGATGCTAAAGCAGAAGGCCGTTCATTTTAATAAAAAAATAATATAAGGAGGAATTTATATGAAAGTTAAAAAAATTCCTATGAGAACTTGTGTTGTAACACATGAACAATTTCCTAAAAAAGAATTAATTAGAGTAGTTAGAAATAACGAAGGTGTTGTTAGTGTGGATACAAACGGTAAAGCACCAGGTAGAGGTGCATACTTAAAATTAGATAAAGAAGTAATTCTAAAAGCTAAAAAAACTAAAGCATTAGATAATAAACTTGAAGTAAGTATACCTGATGAAGTATATGAGGAGTTACTAAAACTAGTTGGATAAGGTATTACAACTCTTAAGCTTAGTTAGAAAAGCAAATAAGCTAATCACAGGTGAAGAGTTTGTTACTGATGCTATTAGAAATAAAAAAGTATATTTGGTATTTCTTGCAAGTGATGCAGGAATTAATACAACAAAAAAAATAAAAGATAAGACAAAGTATTATGAAATACCTCTAATTGATAATTATTCATCAATTGATTTATCAAATGCAATTGGTAAAAAAAGAATGGTTATAGGTATAACTGATAAAAATTTTGCCACAAGTATAAAAAAAGGGTGTGATAGTTATGGCAAAAAAAATGAAGAATAAAGATGAAAGAACTAGTAATATTCCTGTTAAAAAGAAAGAAGAAAACACAGGAGACAAAGTAGTTATTTATAAACAAAATATGACTGTTGGCGATTTTGCTAAGGAATTAAATGTTAGTTTGGGTGAAGTTGTTAAAAAGTTAATGATGGCTGGTATAATGGCATCAGTTAATCAAGTAGTAGATAGAGAAACATATGAATTAGTTGCTATGGATTTTGGTTATGAATTACAAGATGAAGTAGTAACTGATGCTACTCGTTTTGATGAAATCAAAGTTGAAGATACTGATGATGTACTAGAAAAAAGACCTCCAGTAGTAACAATCATGGGTCACGTTGACCATGGTAAAACTACACTACTTGATACTATCAGACATACAAGAGTAACTGATGGTGAAGCAGGTGGAATTACACAAAGAATTGGTGCTTACCAAGTTAAAAGAAATGATGAATATATTACATTCATCGATACTCCAGGACATGAAGCATTTACTGAAATGCGTGCTAGAGGAGCTAAAGTAACTGATATTACAGTATTAGTTGTTGCTGCTGATGATGGTGTAATGCCTCAAACTGAAGAAGCGATAGTTCATGCTCAAGCAGCTAATGTACCTATTATTGTTGCAGTAAATAAAATGGATAAACCAGGAGCAAATCCTGATAAGGTTATGCAAGGTTTAACAAAATATAATTTAATCCCAGAAGAATGGGGTGGAGATACTATATTTGTTAAAGTATCTGCACTTAAGGGAACTGGTTTAAATGAATTATTAGATATGATTCAATTAACTGCTGATATGCAAAACTTAAGAGCAAATCCAAAGAGACTTGCTACAGGTACAGTTATTGAAGCTAGACTAGATAAATCAACAGGACCAACTGCATCAGTTATTGTTGAAAATGGTACACTAAAGAATGGTGATAATATTGCTATTGGTAATACTTGGGGTAAAATTAGAACAATGACAGATGATTTAGGTAGAAAACGTGATATTGCACTTCCATCTACTCCAGTTGAAATTACAGGATTAAATGATGTTCCACAAGCTGGAGATAAGTTCATGGTAGTTTATTCAATTGATGAAGCTAGAAAGATTAGTGAAGCTAGAACAACAAGAACTATTGAAGCAAAAGATAAGAAAACAAGAATTGCATCACTAGATGATATTAATAAAGCTTACAAAGATGGTGAAGCAAAAGAACTTAATCTAATTGTTAAAGGTGATACTCAAGGTTCAGTTGAAGCAATTAGACAATCTTTAGAAAAATTAGATGTTGAAGGAATTAAAGTTAATGTTATTAGAGCAAGTGTTGGTGCTATTACTGATACTGATGTAACTTTAGCTGATGCATCTAATGCAATTATCATTGGCTTTAACGTTAGACCTAGTGGAATTGTTAGAGAAACTGCAAAGAATGCAGGAGTTGAAATTAGATTATACAATATAATTTATAAATTACTAGAAGAAATTGAAGATGCCTTAAAGGGTATGCTAGATCCTGAATATGAAGAAGTAGTTACTGGTAGTGCTGAGGTTAGAAACTTATTTAAAGTATCTAAGATTGGTACAATTGCTGGTTGCTATGTAACTGATGGTGTAATTCAAAAGGATTCACTAGTTAGAATTATTAGAGATGGTATAGTTGTATATGAAGGAAAAATGGCTTCATTAAAACGTTTCAAGGATGATGCTAAAGAAGTTAAGCAAGGCTTTGAATGTGGTATAACTATTGAAAACTATAATGATATTAAAGAAGGAGATATCTTTGAAGCATCAGTATCTAAGTTAAAGGAGAGATAATATGAGCGTAACAATAGAACGATTACAATCTCAAATTTTAAGAGAATTATCAATTCTTCTTCAAAGAGAAATCAAGAATACAAAAATCGGTTATGTGACAATAACTGAAGTAAGACTAACAAATGATTTATCATATGCATATGTTTATTACACAGTGCTTGGTAATAAAGATAGAATAGAAGTGACTCAAGAAGCTTTAGAAAAATCAGAAGGCTTTATCAAAAGTGAAATAGCAAAAAAAGTAAAGATGAGAAAGATTCCTGAATACATTTTTAAATATGATGATTCACTTGATAGAGGAAAAAGAATTGATGAACTTTTAGATGAATTAAAAGTTGATAAAAAATAATTATACGAAAGGCATAATGAAAGTTATGCTTTTTATTTTTTTAAAAAAGACTATAATAATAGGTGAGAAGGAGATGTAATTAAAAATGAATAAGGAATTATTTAAAAAATGTTTAGCTGAATTTATCGGCACATTTGTATTAGTATTCTTTGCATGTGGAACAGCTGCTTTAACTGGTAATGTTGTTGCAACATCATTAGCATTTGGTCTAGTAATTGTTGCTATGGCATACTCTATTGGTAGAATTTCAGGTTGCCATATTAACCCAGCAGTTTCAATTGCATTCTTAGTAGAAAAGAAAATAAGCGTTAAAGAATTCTTTGCATACATCATTAGCCAAATCTTAGGTGGCATTATTGGTGCATTAGTATTATTTGGAATTCTAAAGATGACTGCTTATAACTTTACAGGAATGGAAGCTACAATTGGTGATGCTTCAAACTACGTTCCTGGAGAATTCAAAGCAGCACCAATCTTTGCAGCAATCTTTGCTGAAATCATTTTAACTTGTGTATTTGTATTTGTTATTCTACATGTTACAGATGAAAAGAGTGAAAAGTCAAACGGATTAATGGCTGGACTTATTATTGGTTTAACTTTAACTTTAGTTCATTTGGTAGGTATTGGTATTACAGGTACATCAGTTAACCCTGCAAGAAGCTTAGCTACTGCAATTACTTCTGGTATATTCTTTGAATCTACAGAAGCATTAAAGCAAGTATTTATCTTCATTATTGCACCACTTATTGGTGGATGCTTAGCTGCTTTACTTCATATGTTCTTAGTAAAAGATACTAAAGAAGAAGTTAAAGAAGTAAAAGAAGCTGAAGTTGTTGAAGAAACTACTGACGAAAAAGATACTAAAAAAGCTAAAGCAAAATAATCTAAATAATAATTATTCATAAAAATGGCTAGCAATAGCCGTTTTTTGTTTGATTAAAATTTAAATTTTCTAAAATATCAATAAAAGTGTATAATATAATTATAGGGAGTGATTTTATGCATAAGATTGAACTTCATATTCATTTAGATGGATCTGTTAGAGTAAATACTGCAAGTGAAATATTAAATATTGATTTTGATACTTGCTATAAGGCTATGACAGGTAAAAACTTAAAGTCATTAGATGAATATTTAACTAAATTTGATTATCCAATTAAAGTTATGCAAACATATGATAATATAAAAAGAGTTTCATATGAATTAGCACAAGATTTAATTAAAGATGATGTTATATATGCAGAAGTTAGATTTGCTCCTATATTTCATACATCTATTTTGTCATTAGAAGACGTATGTAAAGCTGTTTTAGATGGCTTTAATATGCTTAAAGATAAAATAAAGATTAATCTAATACTATGTATGATGAGACATTTAAGTTTTAGTGATAATAAAAAAATAATTGATTTATACAATAAACATATTGATGAAAGGATTGTTGCACTTGATTTAGCTGGTTCTGAACAATTATTTCCTAATGAATTATTTACAGAACTATTTGAAATAATAAAAAAGAATAATATTCAATTTACAATACATTCTGGTGAAGTAGATTTAGTTAATAATATAAAAATAGCTTTAGATAATAATTTTAAAAGAATTGGCCATGGAATTAATATTATTAAAGATAATAAATTAATAGATCTAGCAAAACAAAAAGATGTATTGTTTGAAATATGCCCTACATCTAATCTAGATACATTTAATGTTAAAAGCTATGAAACTCATCCAATTAAAAAACTATATGATATGGGATTAAATATAAGTATTAATACTGATAATAGAACAGTTTCAAATATTACTCTAAATGAAGAATATGGCTTGCTTAAGAAATATTTCAACTTTACAGATGAAGATTTTAGGAAAATAAATATTAACGCTATGAAGCATTCGTTTGCTAGTAAATCTATAAAAGAAGAAACAATTAAGTTGCTTAAAACAATTTAATTGTTTTTTTATTGAATTATAAAAATAATTCATTAAAATATGTGATATAATAGATTTGTGGGGGTGGCTCTATGAATGCTTTAGTAATTGTAGATGTAAAAGCTAAACAAGTTAATAAGCCTTATACATATATAGTTCCTAAAGAATTTGAAGGAATTATTGAGCGTGGTTCTAGAGTTATCGTTCCATTTGGACCTAGGACTGTCTTAGGCTTTGTTGTTGATCTAATTGATGAAGTTAATAGCAATTTAAAAGAGATTAATGAAGTATTAGACATAGTACCTGTTTTAAGTATGGAAATGCTTAGTTTATCTAAAGTGATTGCCAAAGAAACATCATCATTTTTAATTACTGTTTTAAAGACAATGATACCTAATGCACTATCAGTATCATATAATAAAACATTAAAGAAAATTAATGATATTACAACAAATGAAATAAGCAATTATTTTAATGATAGTGATGAAATAGATTATAAAGTAATTGATAAAAATTATTATTCACAACTAAAATATGAAATTAAGCTTAAAAATATTGAAGTAGTGTATAACTATGAAAGAAAAGATAAAGTAAAAGAAAATAGCTTTGTTAAATTATTAAAATATGCATTTTTAAAAGAAGAAAAACAACAAGCTATATTAGACTATTTGCTAGACAAAAAAGAAGTTAATAAAAAAGATTTAAAAGATTTCTCTGAATCAAGTTTAAAGACTTTAGAGAAAAATGGATATATTTCTATTTATAAACAAGAAGTTTATAGAGAAATTAATAACCCAATTAGTAATGCACCTATTATAAAAGAATTAAATGAGGAACAAACTTTAGCGTATAAAAAGGTTGATTTATATGATGATAAAACTTATCTATTATATGGTGTTACAGGTAGTGGAAAAACTGAAGTATATTTAAGATTAATAGAAGACTGCTTAGAAATGGGTAAAAGTGCAATATTTTTAGTTCCAGAAATATCTTTAACTCCACAAATGACTGCAAGAGTTAAATCAAGAATAAAAGATTGTGCAGTATTTCATAGCGCAATGAGTGATAATGAAAGATATGATGAGTGGAGAAGAATATATAGAGATGAAGTAAAAGTAGTTGTAGGTGCTAGAAGCGCTATATTTGCTCCACTAAAAAATATTGGAATAATTATAATTGATGAGGAACATGAGCATACATATAAACAAGATACTAATCCTAGATATAATGCAAAAGATATAGCTAGACTAAGAGCTGATTATCATAATTGTCCATTGATTTTAGGATCTGCTACACCATCAATTGAATCATTCTATAAAGCAAAACTTGGTGAATATAAATTATTGAATCTACCACATAGAGCTAATAATTCAGTATTACCTAATATGCATATAATAAATATGAGTGATGAAATAGCTATTGGTAATAGAAGTATGTTTTCTAATACTTTAAGTAATATGATAAGTGATAGATTAGATAAAAAAGAACAAATCATGTTACTAATTAATAAAAGAGGTTATTCAAGCTTTATGTTATGTAGAAACTGTGGTGAGGCTGTAAAATGCCCTAACTGCGACGTTACCTTAACATATCACAAGACTACTGATAAGCTTGTTTGCCATTACTGTGGATATAGAATGGACAAGGTAACTGAATGTCCTAGTTGTCATTCTAAAATGATAAAAGAACTTGGTGCTGGTAGTGAACAAGTAGAAGAATTTATCAAAAAGAAATATAAATGTAATGTAATTAGAATGGATTCTGATACTACAGTAAAAAAAGGAAGCCATGCACAAATGATTAAGGATTTTATGGATGGCAAGGCTGAAGTATTAGTTGGAACACAAATGATTTCTAAAGGACTTGATTTCGATAATGTTACATTAGTAGGTATATTACTTGCAGATATAACTTTAAAAATGCCTGATTTTAGAAATTCAGAGCGTACTTATGATTTAATTATGCAAGTTGCAGGTCGTGCTGGTAGACGTGGAGTAAAAGGTGATGTAGTTGTACAAAGTTATAATACTAATCACTATGCAATAGATTCAACTAAGTTTAACAATTATGAAATATTCTATAATAAAGAAATTAAAGCTAGAGAATTATCTAACTTACCACCATTTGTGCATATATCACAAATAGTTATAGAACATGAAGATTTAAAGAAAGCTTTTGAAATAGGTTATATGGTAAAAAGTAAAATAGCTAAATTATTACCAAAAGCTTTTGTTATGGGGCCTGCAACAGCAAATATTGCGAAGGTTAATAATAAATTTAGAGTTCAACTTACAGTTAAAAACAAGGATGTTAACTATGATTTATTTAAAATTATAGAAGAAAATCAAGATATTAATATTTATGTTGATCACGACCCAGTATTAATTTAAAGGAGTGGTATAATGAGAATAGTATTTATGGGTACACCAAACTTTTCAGTACCAATTTTAGAAGAATTAATTAAAAACTATGAAGTAGTATTAGTAGTAACACAACCAGATAAGGAAGTTGGAAGAAAAAGAATACTTACACCTTCTCCTATAAAAGAAGTTGCTACTCGCAATAATATTGAAGTATTTCAACCAGTAAGAATAAAAGAAGATTATCAAAAAATACTTGATGCTAAACCTGATATTATTATTACTGCTGCTTATGGGCAAATTATACCAAAAGAAGTTTTAGATTATCCAAAGTATAAATGCGTTAATGTACATGCGTCCCTTTTACCTAAATATAGAGGTGGAGCTCCAATACACTGGGCAATTATTAATGGTGATGAATATGCAGGTGTTACAATAATGTATATGGCGCCTAAAATGGATGCTGGAGATATAATAAGCCAAGATAAAATACTTATTAATGATGATAATACAACTAATCTAACAACTAGATTAAGTGTTTTAGGTAGAGATTTATTAATAAAAACATTACCATTAATTTTTAGTGGTAATATTAATCCAATAGAGCAAAACGATAACAAAGTTACTTTTGCTTATAATATTAGTAAAGAAGATGAAAAAATCAACTTCAATAATACTTGTAAAATGGTGTATAATCAAATTAGAGGTTTATCAGAAGTTCCAGGTGGTTATGCAATATATAATGATAAGAAAGTAAAGATATATGCATCTACTTATGAGGAAAAAGAAATAAAAGGCGAAATTGGAGAAATAGTAGAATCTAATAAACGCTTAGGAATAAAAGTAAAAAATGGCGTTATTTACCCATTAATTATACAACTAGAAGGCAAAAACAAAATGTCTATTAAAGACTTTTATAATGGAATGCCTAACTATTTTAAAATAGGTGAAATCATAAAATAAAACGGAGGATTAAAAATGAAAAAGCTATTTGTTAAAATTTTTGGCAAATTTAATAATATGCTTTCATTTGAAAAAGGTATTGATATTACTGATGACTATCAAGTACTTAAAAGAAAGAACATAGTTATCAAAAATATTATATTCTTATCGAATATTACTTATACCTTAATCCTATTTTTGATTTCATTAATTGCTAGTGGTACATCTAACTGGGTACTAACAATTATATTTGTCCCTGTAACATTTGGACTTAATAGAACTTTATCAAAACTAATAAATGAACAATCGCATGATAAAACAAAACAGCAAATAGCCATGTATATTGCAGCATTCTATATGATTTTATCAAGTGTATTAATTTATTTTAAACTTAAAACCCAAATGAATGTTGAAGGTAAAGAATATTTAGGCTTAGGTGAGGCTGGTTATATTCTAATATATTACTCGTTACTTGTTATATCTTTGTATCAAGATAAGAAGATGTTAATAAGTATTTCTAAATGGATGCTTGTAATTATTACATTAATTCATTTTGTTATTACTTATAGTATTGTTAATGAAGATTATGCAACTAATCTAGTTAAATTTATTCAAACATTCTTTACAACAAAAGAGTTCTTGGATATACTTCTTAGAACATTGTTCTTAATATTATTTATGGTTGTTTTAACTACAAATGTAGGTATTGCACAATATGCTTATTTAGAAAGAAAGAATGAAGCAGTTAAACGTCAAGGTGTTCAAACTGACTATAGTGATGTTGTTAATGATTTATTTTCTGTTATTTTAGGAATGCGTACAGTAAGTGGTAATGATAGAGACCATATAACTATGATAAGCGCTTTAGTAAGCGATTTAGGACGTGTTATGAAATTATCTAATGTTGAACTTGATGAACTAAAAAAATACACATCTATTCATATAGAAGAGCGTAAAAACTTAGTAGTTGTTAAAAAAGAAAATATGAGCGAAGAAGATTATGCTGAAGTTAGACGTAGAAGCGAAATAGGTGCAAGAGTTGCTAGACGTTTACAACTAGAACAAAAATGTGAAGATATAATTAGAACACATATTGAAGGTGCTCCAACTAAATCATTTAAAAATGAAATGAATAATATGCTTATGGATAAGGAATCACAAATAATATTAATATGTGATTGTTATGTAACAATGAGAGAAGCAAAAAGTTATAAGAGACCTTATTCTCATAAGCTAACAATTGATTTTATGAATCATGAATTAATGGATTATTTCAATGAAGATGTATTTGATAAGTTTATGAAAAATAGTGACAAGGTAGAAGAACTTTATAATAGTTCAATATAAAATATAGCGTCTAAAATAAGACGCTTTTATTATTTATAGAAAAATATAATAATTTGTTTGACTTTAAATATTATTTGTAGTACTATAGTAATGAACTTAATAAAACAAACTTATTAAGAACCGTGGAGAATAGCTAATCTGTGAGGCGGTAGCAACCTTTTAAGTAAGGTGCTTTTAGCGAGGGATTTTATATCTAGCAATGAGAAAAAACAAAGACCTTTGCTAGAAGGTCTTTTATTTTGTTTAAGGAGGGATAAATATGGAATATATAACAAAAGGTGTTTGCGCTAGAAAAATAAACTTTGAAATAATAGATGGAAAACTTCATAATGTTAGTTTTGTTGGTGGCTGTAATGGAAATTTAAAAGCTATATCAAAACTAGTTGAAGGAATGGAAGCAACAAAAGTTATTGAACTTTTAAAAGGAAACACATGCGGGTTCAAAACTACATCATGTGCAGATCAATTATGTAAAGCAATAGAGGAGGTATTATAATGCGTTATTTATTTACATCAGAAAGTGTAACAGAAGGTCATCCTGATAAAATATGTGATCAAATTAGTGATGCAATACTTGATGATATTTTAGCTCATGATAAAGATGCTAGAGTAGCTTGTGAATGTACAACAACAACAGGTATTGTATTTGTATGTGGTGAAATTACAAGTAATTACACACCTAATATTGATGATATTGTTAGAAATACAGTTAAAGAAATTGGCTATGATAGGGGAAAATATGGTTTTGATGCTGAAAACATTAGTGTCATGACATCTATTCATAAACAATCACCAAATATAGCTATGGGAGTAGATAAAGGTGGTGCTGGAGATCAAGGTATTATGTTTGGTTATGCATCAAATGAAACACCAGAACTTATGCCACTACCAATTATGCTTGCTCATAAACTAGCATATAGATTAACTCAAGTTAGAAAAGAAAAAATATTAACTTACCTACGTCCAGATGGAAAGACACAAGTAACTGTTGAATATGAGAATAATAAACCAATTAGAATTGATACAGTATTACTTTCAACACAACATGCTGAAAGTGTTAGTCAAGCAAGAATAGCACTTGATATTAAGAAGTTTGTTTTCGATGAAGTGCTACCTAAAGAATTAATTGATGAAAATACAAAATTTATCATTAATCCTACAGGTATGTTTATTGTTGGTGGACCTAAAGGTGATAGTGGTTTAACAGGTAGAAAAATAATAGTTGATACTTATGGTGGAGCTAGCCGCCATGGTGGTGGTGCTTTTAGTGGTAAAGACCCATCTAAAGTAGATAGAAGTGCTTGCTATGCAGCTAGATATATTGCTAAAAATATAGTTGCTGCTAAACTTGCAGATAGATGTGAAATACAATTATCTTATGCAATTGGTGTTGATAAACCAGTAAGTATTTATTTAAATACATTTAATACAAATAAGGTTAGTGAAGAATCTATTATTGAATGTATTAAGAAGAACTGTCCACTTACTCCAAAATGGATAATTGAAACATTAGATTTAAAACGTCCAATTTATAAGCAAACAGCAGCTTATGGACATTTTGGTAGAGAACTAGATGATTTTACTTGGGAAAGATTAGATTTAGTTGAATTATTCTCTAAGTTATTATAAAATAATAATGATGGGGGTGTTTATATGGACTTCAAGGAACTTGAGGCTGAACGCCAAAAAAGACTGGCTGCATATAAGAAAAGATTAAAAGTAGGTTTAATAGTTATTGGATGTGGAATTCTAGCTATAATATTAGGATTCTTACTACTTAGAGTAGAAAAAATAGCAGAATTAGCAAAAGTAATTATTATTTTAGGTTTCTTAACTGTTGGTGTTGGTATAGGTATATCATCATCAAGATTTGCTATTGCTAAAAAATATAGTAGAGAATTTAAACAACCTTTAGTTCTTACTTTGTTAAAAAAGTGGTATGATAATGCAAATTATGAAGAACATGGTAGAATTCCTCTAGCTGAAATTATGAATTCAGGATTACTTACTAGAAGACCTGATAGAGTTCATATGGAAGATTTAATTGAAGGATCATTCCATAATGTAGGTTTTAGAGTTTGTGATGCTCACTTAGAAGAAGAACATACATATACTGACTCTAAAGGTAATACTCATACAGAATGGATTACATTCTTTAGAGGTAGATGGTATCAATTCATGCTTAATAGAAGTTTTGATACAGTTATTCGTATTAAAGAAAAGAAAAGAATCAAAGAAATGATTACTAAAGGCTTAGAAAAAGTAGAAGTTGAATCAATTGATTTTACTGATAAGTTCATGGCATATGCAAAAGATGAACATTGGTTCTTCTATATCTTTACTCCAGTAGTAGTTGAAAAAATGATGGAATTAGAAAAAATGCATAAAGGACGCTTTATGTTTTCTATTGAAGGTAATATAATTAATATTGGTATTGATGATAATAGAGACTACCTAGAAATAAGTCTTAAAACACCAATAGATGAAAAGAGTATAAGAGCTTATGAAACACAAATAAACATTATGGCAGCTATTATTTCTGAATTTAGATTTGATACAGAAAAATATAATCCAGTTGATTATAGTAAAATGCATAGTGGTGAAATCAATGTTTCTGAAGATGAAATAGCTGATTTTATTAATCAAGGTGTTAAGAATGCTGAACAAAAATTAGAAAATTTAGATAATGTTGTTGAAGCTAAATTAAATCAAATTGATAATATGGATGCAGAAAGTGCTGCAAATGAAGTGGAAAAAATTGATACAGAAGTAGAAGAAATAGAAAACCACTTCGATAATTTATAGGCTATTACAGAGAAATCTGATAATACAAATATACTTAAAATATATAGGAGGAAAAAATTATGATTTATGGAGTTCCAGTAGGTGCAATTATTGCAGTTGCAATTGTTGCTTTAGTTCTTATTATCGTCATTGGATTTGTTTCATGGTATATTAAAACAGGAAACAGATTACTTAAGATGCAAGTAAAATGTGATGAAGCAGTATCAGGTATTGATGTACAATTAACAAAAAGATTTGATACTTTAACAAAAATGTTAGACATCACTAAAGGCTATGCTAAACATGAAAAAGAAACTTTAATTGGTGTTGTTGAAATGCGTAGACCAGTTCAAGGTTCATCAATTGCTGAAAAGCAAGAATGTGAAGCACAAATGAACCAAGCTATGAAGAATATCAACATCGTTATGGAAAGATATCCTGAATTAAAGGCTGATAAGAACTTTGCTCAATTAAATAGCGCTGTTATGGATATTGAAGAAAACCTTCAAGCTGCAAGACGTGTTTATAACTCTAACGTTAGAGCTTTAAATGAAGCAATCGTTGTATTCCCATCAAGCTTTGTAGCTAACAAAAAAGGAATCACAAAGAGAGACTTCTTCGAAGCAGAAGAACAAAAACGTCAAGACGTTAAAATGGACTTTAGCTAAAATTAATTTTTAATATAAATTAGGGAATTGCTTGTGCAATCCCTTTTTTATTTAATTTTTGATTGACTAATAAATATTTTATGGTAAAATAACTATGTATGTAATTATAGTGATAATTACACTGTTAATGGAGGTAGAAGCTATGAAAGCAATAGATTATATCGTTTTAGTAATAGCCTTATTATTAATAGTTTTAATTATGATGCAAGAATCAAAGGATAACATCCAAGATGCATTCAGTGGTGAGAAAACAGATCTATTCAAAAACCAAAAACAAAGAGGTATTGAAAAGATAATGAGTATTGTAACTGCTGTAGTTGCTGTGTTGTTCTTAGTATTAACATTCGTTGCAACAGTTATTCCTAGATAATAAACTATGAAAAAATGATTCCAAATCATTTTTTTATTTGCCTTAAAAATGGTATAATTAATTAGAGGAGGTAATTTTATGAAAGAAAAAATACTTGCCTATCTAAAAACTAAAAAAAGAGCAACTATGCATGATATTTGTGTAGCACTTAATGTTAAGAATAAAACTGATGCACAAGTTGTAAAGAAAGTAATTAAAGAACTTCTTGATACTAATAAAATAATTCATGCAGGAGATTATTACGGCCTAATAGAAAACTTCACAAGCTATGAAGGAATAATAGAAGTTAAAGAAGCTGGATATGGTTTTGTTTCTGTTGATGGTCTTGAAAAAGATATTTTTATTCCTGCAGACTATATTAATGATAGTCATACAAATGATAGAGTAAAAGTTGTATTACTTCCTAAATATTCAAAATATGGTGCTAAAGATGAGGGCTGTGTTGTTAGTATATTAGAAAGAAATATTAAAAAAATAATAGGTGTATTTGATGGTAAAAAAATAATACCTGATGATACAAAAATAGACTATGAAATTAGAGTTAATAAAGGTCAAGAAAATGGCGCAGTTAAGGGACACAAAGTAGTTGCAGTACCTACTAGTTTTCACTTTGATTATATTACTTGTAAAATAGAAAAAATATTAGGACATGTTGATGACCCACATGTTGATATATTATCACTTTGTGAAGCATATGAAATACCTTATGTTTTTCCTAAAGAAGTAATAGAAGAAATAAAAGATATACCTGATCATGTCTTAGATAATGAATTAGAAGGTAGAATTGATTATAGAGATTTACTTACTATAACTATTGATGGTGATGATGCAAAAGACTTAGATGATGGAATCAGTCTAGAATATAAAGATGATAAATATACATTATATGTTCATATAATGGATGTAAGTCATTATGTACTTGAAGATTCACCACTAGATAAAGAAGCTTTCTTTAGAGGAACAAGCTGTTATTTAGCTGATACAGTTATTCCAATGTTACCACACTATTTATCTAATGGAATATGCTCATTAAATGGTGGTGTTGATAGATTAACTATAACATGTAAGATGGTAATAGATAAAAAAGGGTTTGTTATAGATAGTAAAATAGAGCCAACTATAATTCACTCTAATTATAGAATGACTTATAAAAATGTTAATAAGATATTAGATGGAGATTCAATTTACCCTGATTTACATGAACTAGTATTCAATTCAAGAGATCTAGCAAGAATCTTAAAAAATAGAAGAATGATAAACGGATCAATTGAATTTGAAACTGTTGAACCAAAAATAGTATGTGATCCTGATGGTAATGTTTTAGAAGTTAAACCACATGAACGTGGAGTAGCTGAAAGCATAATAGAAGAATTTATGCTTATAGCTAATCAAACAGTTGCTAAAACTATTAAGAATATGAATTTACCATTCTTATATCGTATCCATGAAAATCCAGATCCAACTAAGATGGCTCAAATGATTAAGATTTTAAAGGGATTAAGCATTAACCCTCATAGGAAAGCTGATCAAATATCTCAGTTTGATTTGCAAAAATTACTAAAGACAGTTCCAGAAGATAAAAAAGCAGTTACAAATAGTGTTTTACTTAGATGTATGATGAAAGCTAGATATTCTAAAGAGCCTCTTGGTCACTATGGTCTAGCATTCCAAGATTACACTCATTTTACCTCTCCAATTAGACGTTATCCGGATTTAACAGTCCATAGATTACTTAGAAAATATTTATTTGACTTTGAATATGATAAATCATATTATACTTCACTTGATGAAATAGCTGATTGGACAAGTAAAACTGAACGTAGAGCAGTTGACTGTGAAAGAGATGTAGATAAAATGAAATCTGCTGAATATATGGAAGGTCATATAGGAGAAGAATACATAGGCTTAATTAGTGGTATAACTAGTTATGGAATATATGTAATGCTAGAAAATACTATTGAAGGATTAATTAGTATTCATTCTATTAAGGGTAGATATATTTATAATGATGAATTTATGCAACTAGTTAATCCATATAACGGACATACATTTAGAATAGGAGATAAATTAAATGTAGTATGTGTTAAAGCAAGTAAAGCTTTATCACAAATTGATTTTGAACTAAAGGAGGAATAGTATGAAGATTATAGCTTCAAATAAAAAGGCATATCATGAGTATTTTATACATGATACTTATGAAGCTGGCTTAGTACTTACAGGTACAGAAATTAAATCTATAAGAGCTTCAAAAGCTAATATTAACGATGCCTATATAAGTATTAAGAATAATGAAGCTTTTATAATCGGAATGCATATTTCTAAATATGATATGGGTAATATCTTTAACCACAAAGAAACTAGGGATAGAAAGCTATTGCTTCATAAAAAAGAAATCCTTAAACTAAGCCAAAAAATACAACTTAAGGGGTTAACAATTATTCCCCTTAAGTTGTATATAGATAAAGGTTTAGCAAAACTTGAAATAGGGGTTGCTGAAGGTAAAAAATTATATGATAAAAGAGAAGATCTAAAGAAAAAAGATCAATTAAGAAAAATTGAATCAGAATTAAAGAATAGATAAACACGGGGGTGTTTATGGATTCGCCATGCTACGAAAAAGTATGCTTGCATGTCGTGGTTAAGCACGTTAAAACTCGAGGTTTCAAATAACCGGAAAAACAAATTTATTCGCACGTTCAAACAATATGAACGTTGCATTCGCTTGCTAATTTACCCAACGAGGTATAGAGCGATATCACTTTAACAGCCTTTCCTGCACTGTTAATCTGATACTTCATCCAGCAGGGATATACCTTTAGGTGCTATTCTAACCGAAAAGAAGAATTTAATAGAATGTAGGTATTATTTGGTTCGTTAGATTACCTGGTAGTATTGAATTTTAAAATGTAACTAAGCATGTAGGTAGCATATGGATTTTTAGTGTGTACAGGGGTTCGACTCCCCTCACCTCCACCAACAGTACTCAACGACCAACTTTGGTCGTTTATTATTTTATCAAAAAGAGGATGGCTAAAGCATAATAATATATGTAAAATCATACCTGTGTGGTATAATATTGACATAGATATTCGGTGGTGATAATTGTATGTATGTAATAGTTTTAAAAGATGATGGTTCATATTATATTACTAAGGCTGTAGCTATTTATTATGATGGATGGGAAACAGAATACTTTCTTTTAAATGAAGATGAGAATTTTGAAAGAGTTTTTGAGTATTCACAAAACTCAGGAGAAAAAATAGAAAAAAGGGTATTTCTTTATGATGAAGATATTGATGATGATGACTTTATGTCAGATGGCTCATATGAGGGGTATTCACGATTTGTTAATGATAAAAAGATGCTAGATAGAATTAGGAATGGTGAAAAAAACATTTTTGATGATGGAACAATGTGGGCATATAGAGGCTTTATTACTGATTCAATTGATAATAATATAGTTGATGATGAGCATTCATGCAAAGTTTTATATAATTTTGCTGGTGGCTTTCATGATGCTGTTGTAAAAGAGTACTACTATGACGAAAATAATAATTCTTTAAAAATCATACTAGAAGGAGTTTGGGGAGTTGAAAAACTAACGTTGACTTTTGAGGAAGTTGTGAAGTACAACATAGAAGAATATTATGATACAAATTACTTTTTAAATGGTAGCTTATTCTACGAAGATAATAATGTTTGTTTTGTAAACGATGAATGCAATTGTAAGAAAGACATTTGTGAGGAATGGACATTTGTATATTCTAAACGTCTAAAATATGATATTATATTCGAAAAACATAAAACAAAGGAGTTATAATTATGACCGAAAAAGAAAAGAAGGATTTAGAAAGGATTACAAAACCTATTGTAGATGATTCAAATAGTGCAAGATTTACAACATATTGTCCTAGAACAAAAGAGGATAATGAAACAAAACCGAATAGAAAAGAAAAAAAGTAAAACAAAATGAGCGTGAAAAGTAGTGTGCCAATATTAATTAGAATGCCATATTAGATATTCAATATGTGATATTAAAAAGATAAAAAAATATTTTCAAAAGATGGGATTGCATAGTTGAACCCCGTTCCTTTTGAAAGAATAACCCCGTTTTAGATAAGAAAATGGGGCAAACTATGGTGGAAGTTTGTATAAACTGGAGAATTTGATACAAAATCATCAATTTGACGTGACTGTCGACAAGAAGGAGTCACCTCCACCAATAAAAAATGATAGAGGTTTTAAAACCTCTTTTTTGTTAGCAACAACCTGTTGCGTGACACTACACGATTATAAATGTATAATGATGTTAGAGGTGAAGAAGATGGAAACTAAAGATGTTTTATATGAATTAAGAACTAAAAATGGGTTATCACAAGATGAATTAGCTGAAAAAGTATTTGTAACTAGACAAGCAGTATCACGTTGGGAAAATGGTGATACAGTTCCAAATACTGAAACATTAAAACTATTATCAGATATATTTAATGTCTCAATTAATACACTTTTAGGATCTCCAAGAAAATTGATATGTCAATGTTGTGGTATGCCACTAAATGATGAAATAATAGGCCATGATAGCAATGGAAGCTTGAATGAGGATTATTGTAAATGGTGTTATGCTGATGGTACATACACATATAACGATATGGATTCACTTATAAGTGTTTGTATTCCACATATGGTTAAAGCTGGCTTTGAAGAAAATCAAGCTCGTGAATATATGAAACAAATGTTACCTAATTTAAAATATTGGAAGAACCACGATTATTTAAGTGATGGTGGTAAATTTGAAGCTTTTAAAAAAGAACTTATAACAGAAATAAATGACTTAAATATTAAAGGTATGCCTAAGGTAGAAAGCTTAAGTGCATTAGTAGGCTCTTATGTAAATTTAGCTTATCCACTACCTAGTGGAATAAAAGCTCAATTTTTAAATGATCAAACTACATATTTAGGTACACAGCTTGAAAGTGATAAATTCTGTTATGGAGTTGTTGCTAATGTTGATTTTATCTTAATATGTACATACGAAGAAGATGGCAATAACCCTAATTTATTACTATTTAAAAAAAGATAAAGATAAAATAGCTGCTTCAATAAGTGTATGGGCATAACAGTGCCTAAGCGTATCCAGGTATATTCATGAATCAATGTTCTCAACCTTCCTGGAGCAAACTGAATACTGCAGCTATGCTGCATGATATGTTTTCGGTGACAAAAACACGTTATGTTCTGTCGATGCTAGCCTTCCTTATGGTTCACTTGAAAACTTTAAATCTAGTTTATCGGTTAAACAAAATGTCAACATTGAAGATGTTATCTTTTACAGTGAGAGTCACTTTACCATCATATTTAGAGACAATATTTTTCATGGATTTGACACCGAAGCCATGGGAGCTTTTGTCTTGTTTGTTAGTGACGGGAAGATTGTGTTCCATGATGACTTGACCAACGAAAGGATTCTCAATATGAATAGAAGTATATTTCTCGGTTCCTTTGACAATGAAGGTGATGTATTTGGCTTTCCCATCTTCTACTTTACTTGTCGCTTCAATCGCATTAGATAAAGCATTACCAACGAGAGAATATAGATCATATACATCTAAAAACGAAAGGCGTGAAGCGTCCACCATGGTATTGAATTCGATGTGATTTCGATAACAAATATTTCCATTTTCCGTCAATAGTACATTGAGTGCTTCATTCTCTGTTTTGAATTGATTTTCAAACATGAAGACACTATCAGAGATATCTTTGATATCTTTTTCTTGAAGATTGAGTTTCCCATTCAAGAGAGCGTTTAAGCGATGCTTTAAATCATGATAAGTTGCCATCGTAGATTTGGAGATCTCATAATGTTTAATATTTTGTGAATATAGAGTTTGAATGATCTCTCCTTCTTTTTCTGTCTTTTCTTGTTTTAGCATAATAAAGATAATAAATAAAACAAGCAAACTAGAAATGATGGAATAGATCTTAGATATCATAGAATGGAATTTTAAATCCGCATTGCCAATAACAACCGTAAGAGAAGAAAGAATGATATCGACTAAAACCACAAAACCTGTGATCATCAAGGTTTTCGGTGGGTTTTTAAAGACGGAATAAAGATGATTTTTCTTAAAAACTAGAGCGAAGATAGTGAATAGAGTCAAATGAACTAGGATATAGACAATAAGGTATAGATAGTTATTATATAAAGTCACTCCCTCTCCAAAGATTGCGTCCAAAGTCAAACTGATGGTAGCGGAGATGGAGTGATGCAATAAATAGCTTGTGGCCGCGAAGAACAATCCGTTGAACCATGTGATTTTCACGCATGCTAGAATGGTCAAATAAGTGAAGAAGAGAATGCTAAGATACATGAAGATACAATATAGATAATCGACAAAATAATTATCAATCCTCACTAAAGGAATAAAGTAAGTGAGAGTTGCAAAAACAAGAAAACTAAGAATGACTCTCAGAAGATAATTTTTCCTTCTCTCAAGGAAATAAGCGATAAATTGTCCGTAACAAAAACACTCGATAAAAATTAATAAATTCACATTGTTAACAAAAGTAAAGATCATAAAGAACCTCCTAAGAAGCGAGAGAAGTCAGCCATGAGTTCCTTCTTTCGATTTCTGGAAATCAATACCACTTCATCGTTATCTAAAGTCAGATCATACTTGTGAATCCCTTTGACATGATTGAGATTGACAAGATAACAATAATTACAACGAGAAAACTGACAATTATCCATCTTATCAATGATTTCTTTTAGAGCTCCTCTCGTGGTAAAGTTTCCCTTGGTCGTATGATAAATCACATTGTGTTTCTGCACTTCGATATAGAGAATATCGGAATGCTTAAACACATTCTTTCCATTACTTAAAGAGATTATCTTATCATTCTGTACTTTTTCATTGGCCACACGGATAATCTTGTTCATCTTAGAAAAGAAGGTGGAATCATTCAAAGGTTTTAAGATGTAATCTAAAGCGTTGACTTCATAACCAGAGATCGCATATTGAGAGAGATTTGTCAAAAAGATGATGATGACATCTTTATCCTTTTGTCTCACTTTCTTCGACAATTCCATGCCGTTGATATCCGGTAATTCAATATCAAAGAAAATGACATGGAAATGCTTTTTATCCTGACAAAGATATTCCTTTCCACACGTAAATAGAGTCAAAGAAAGGTTTAAGTGATTATCTTGACAATAACGGTGAAAGAGAGAGGTGAAGCGCTCTGCGTCGTTTTTATCATCCTCAATCAAAGCAAATTTAATCATGGTCGAAGTCCTCTATAATTAAAATAACAAAAAAGCAGAAAATAGGAATAGAGTTTTCTATTCCTATTTTCGCTATTGAATACTAATTTTCTTCCTTTTGTCTAAGGCGGAACACGCTATAAACCACCAAAGCGACAATTCCCGCACCTACAACACCATCAATGACGTATAACCAGATACGCCAAGGAGAAATCTTGTAGCTGACGATAGCGCCAGGAGCAGCACCTTGCATCAAGTTGGAGTTAGCGTAGGCAAAGGCGATATCCTTCATAGAGTGTCTGATGCAGTGATAGTAAGTGGCAGTAGACTTATCAGCTAAAGTGACCGTCTGGAAGTCCATGGCTTTCTCGGTGACCATGAAGTGCATTCTCACATCACATCCAGCTCTTAATAACTTATCGACATTACCAGGCATAGCTTCTAAGCCCATATCGGTAGAGAAGACACCTTGGAAGCCCCATTCTCCACGAGTCATATTCGTGATCAAATCATAGCTAGCGGCTTGCCAATCAGTACCGATGTGAGTGGCAGCACCCATTAAACCAGAGCAACCTCTGACCACTTTCTTACCGATAGTTCCCTTATCATCAGAGATGTACTTCAAAGTTTTTCTAGATTCCTTCAAAGCGATTTCGAAAGCCTTCATATCCGTTTCACGATAAGCTTGTTCTGTACACCAAGCGAGCATGGAAGTACAAACACCCTCATAAGAGTGCCATCCAAAGTGTTTGAGATAGCAAACCAACCCTTTTTCTTCCGCACCAGAGACTGTTTTAGCACAAATCTTACCAGTCAAGACAGGATCTTCAGAATAATATTCGAAGTTTCTGCCGTTGAAAGGAGAACGATGCAAGTTGGCGGCAGGGCCATACCAGCCGTTGATGGCGATATCTTTTTGAAGAGCTTCTTCACCGATGGCTAAGCCATATTCATAGGCTAAATCGACATTGTAAGTGGCAGCAACAAGAGGTTCAGCGCAATAGGCACAAGTGTCAAATCCACCACCAGTACCAGTCAATCCTAAGCCTTGTGGGCCATCATGATCAGCAGTAACGGGTTTGCCGATAGAGGCGACTTCGGAAGTACCAAAGGCTCTTAACACCATCGGTAAAGCTTCATCATAATCGAGCTGATCTAACAATTCTTCATAACGAGGATCGTAGTAATCCGCACCTCTCAAATCAATCAAGCCCAAGCCGTTATCCTGCTTCATCTTAGGCATCTCACTCTTCTTGACAAGAGAAGTATCCGTTTCCCCAAGTTTAGGATCAGTCTTGTAATCAAAGCCGCGCATTTCCTTTAAATATTGCTCTGCTAAGTTTCTGTTCTCGCTAGGAGCAGTAGGGAAGGTGTTCTTCCAGTCTGCTCTAGTGAAGATGGTAGCTTCATTGCCTTCCATATAATCAGAGATCTGATCAAAGTGGTTGGTAGCAGCCACAAATTTGGCATCCTTATCCAAGAGCGCTTTGGCAGGGAATGGAAGAGGATTTCCATTCTCATCCCATTGAGCCTGAGCATTGATTTCGGATTTTCTCGGATTGGCATTGGTATAGAACTCCGTATTAGCAATATGAGCGACTTTGCTATCGAAAGTTTCATGAGAGTTCTTACCTAAAGTGATAGTGTAATCCCCATTTTCAAGGACATAACATCCCTTCGTGCCATCGTTGTTATCATGGCGGTAAGAGTAGGAGGCCATCTCTTCTTTCAAGAATTCTAATTTGACGTTCTTCTTCTCTCCGGCTTTGACTTCGACTTTGTCAAAAGCGATTAAGTTCTTTGTCGCTTTTTCAATGTGTAAGTCTTTATCAAACTGTGTATAAGGAGCAGTGTAATAAAGCTGAACCACTTCCTTACCATCTCTAGCACCCTTATTGGAGACTTCTACTTCCACAGAAATCTTATCTCCACCATCGGAGAAGTTAACAATCTTCTGCTCAAAGGTGGTGTAGGATAAACCGTATCCAAAAGGATAATTGACCGCGCCCTTAGTCTTTAAAGAACCATCCGCATTCAATTCTCCATACACGAAGGAAGGATCCATCTCAGAAGCAGTCTCATAATAACGGTATCCGTAATAGATACCTTCTTCATATTCGTAGAAATAGACACCATGTTGGCCATTCCACAAGGATAAATCTAAGGTGTTAGCATATTGGTGATCACCAAAGTTGATGATGGAAGGATTCTTCAAGATATCATTGTCCCAGATATCCACGGTTCTACCACTAGGGTTAACCTCACCGGCTAAGATATCTCCTAAAGAATCAAAGCCCATAGAACCAGGTCCAGAAATCCACAAAATGGCATCCGCCTCATATTCTCCCTTCATCAATTCTTCGATTTCCATGATGTTGGAACTGTTGATGATGGCGACCACATTCTTACATTTCTGCTTAGCTAATTTTAAGGTTTCTTTTTCTGTGGTAGTCAAGGCTAAAGCATGTCTTGTTCCATCAGAATATTCTTTGTCGTATAAGTTACCGCCTTCACCGGCATTTCTACCGATATAGACGATAGCAGTAGAATTAGAGGTGTTCTCTAATAAACCATCATAAACACTGGTTTCAAAGTTATAGATGGTTGGATCAGCTCCGTTAAAGGCACCCTCACCAATAGTAGCACCACCATCTTTGATTTCTTTGACCGGGGTAGCACTATCTAATAATTTATTAGAGACTGCTGGGTTGACTTGGAAGTGTTTCGCTAATCCTTCCACAGAAGTGACGATATAGTCTTTGCTAGTATCCACAGCACCAGAACCAGTTCCTCCAAAGACAGGATCTCTATAACGATATCCAAAAGGAACGACATTGCTCTGCTTGGCTAACGGTAAAGTATTATTAGAGTTTTTCAATAATACAATACCTTCATCTGTGATCTTCTTGGTCAGTCTAGCGGCGTTCATCAAAGAGCCGTTTTCTCCCATGGCAGAAGGACAGACTTGTTCATAATAATTCTTGTCCCAACTCTCTGTACCTTCGATATTGATGACTTCTCTTTCACCCCTAGCAACATAGGTGTCTAAGGTCTTAGACCAGATTTCCGCTTCGACATTTGCGACAATCATCGCTGCACTTGTCACTGCAATGATTGGAAATGTGATCAAAGCAAATGTCTTTTTACGCATTTTCGCTTTTGCCATATTTACCTCCTAAGCATTTAGCTGAGAAAGTTTTACCACACCCCATTTTTTTCTGACATACCTGTTGCATAAGGTGTCATGAAAGTGGCACACTCTGTAAGCGCTTAAATGTTGATTTAACTATGATGAAGACAGAAAAAAATCCTATAAAAAAGCCTCTCCCGAAGATGAAGTGAACCCCTCTAATTGGACCAAGGAGTAGGTCAAGGATGAAAGAGGTCTTATGATTCTAAGTGGTGACCTTCTATTGGTGGTTTCGCAAAAATATCTCAATGTTACGAAATAAAGGAAAAAGAAGAAAGAAAGATAACGTAAAACATAGGTAATGAAAATAAAAGGAGCTTTTAACAAAATGAAACCTCGTTTCTTCTTATTGCC
This sequence comes from bacterium, assembly GCA_024694145.1. Classification (GTDB taxonomy): domain Bacteria; phylum Bacillota_I; class Bacilli_A; order Acholeplasmatales; family JAEDCM01; genus RGIG10196. Next base: position 38,554 of record JAILKD010000051.1, read on the forward strand.
TTTGCTTGTCGCAATTGTCTTGCCTTCTTGTGGTTCTACGACTTCTTCAACTTCAAGTTCAACAATCCCTGATTCATCCGTAACAGTGATTGAAAAGACCTATCAACCACAATACACCATTCCCAGTGATGATGATCTAGATACTTCCTTAAGTGCAAATGCCAATGATTTTGACGCTAAGAAAGTAACCAAGGTAGAAAGTCCTTTGAACGGTAAATATTTCTATTGGTTAGGTTCTTCGGTCACTTATGGAGCTTCTTCTAATTCCGTCTCGATGGTTGAATATCTTTCCGCTCTTACGGGTGCTACCTGCAAGAAGGACGCTATCAGCGGCACCACCCTTCTTTGTGATATGAAAAGCGATAATACAGGTGTGAAATCCTATGTCAATCGTCTCAAGACCAGCAAGGTCTTTGATGAGAATCAATATCTGGATGGTTTTATCTGTCAGATTTCGACCAACGATTGCACCTCTGATAGACTTTCAAAACGTGGGGAAATGACTGCAAGTGATGTCTTTGATATGGAACAGTTTGATATCTCAACTACCTTAGGTGCTGTCGAATATATCATCTCTTATGTGACTACCACCTGGGATTGTCCAGTCTACTTCTATTCTGGTTCCTATTTTTCCGATGGTACCAATTCTGCCAAACGTGAAAACGGCAATCCTAAAGGAAGTGATTATGCTACT
>JAILKD010000038.1 GCA_024694145.1 bacterium
ATGATCCTTTTTAGATTTAAACTTAGGATAACCAACTTCTTTATTTTTAAAAAAGTTGGAAAAAGCTGTATCTAAATGACGAATTGATTGTTGTAAAGAAATAGAATCTACTTCGTATAAGAATTCTTTTTCTTTCTTTAAGTCGACTAAGTCTTTAATACAATCTGTTAAACTCATAGTCCTTTTTGATTCTTCATATAGTTTTTGTTTCTTATCTAAATAATAATTAAAAACAAGGCGTGAACATCCAAATGTTTTAGCTAATAATTCTTTTTGCGATTCATTTGGGTATATTCTAAATTTATATGCCTTGTTTTTCTTCATTATTTCTCACCTTGAGTTTCTATATATTTTTTTATTACATCCATTGTGACTTCACCAACTGATATTAAACAAAAAGATTTACTCCAAAAATTTTCTTTCCATAATTTTTCTTTAATCTTTGGATATTCTATTTTTATTAATCTCGATGAAGCGGATTTATATGCATTTAAAAATTTTGATAATTCGCTTTTTGGATGTGCTTTGAATAATACGTGAACATGATCAACATCATGATTCCATTCAGATATTGTTATGTTATACATTTTCCCAATATGTTCAAACATTTCTTTTAATCTATTTGATATTATATCGTCAATTACTTTTCTTCTGTATTTTACTACCATTACTAAGTGATAATTAAGGTTAAACACTGAATGACAATTTGTATCAAGTTTCATAGTTATTTCCTCGTTTTTTACATTTAATTCCTACATTTATATTATACCATATTTTGTATATTATCTCAACATTATATAGAAAAAAGTTAGAATTCATCCCCACCTTATAGAAGATGAGGTATTCTTCTAATAATTATGATAAAAAAGACTTCCTACGAAGCCTTTTTGTTTTGATCACAAATCCATATAACATAACCACATCTAGGATTAACATCACTTGTGATATTATCTATTTTTATTTTATATTCTGTTTTACCATCATTATATATTTCTTCACCAAATATATTAACATTAATAAATGCAGTAATAGCGTCAGTATTATTCTTTTCTATAATAGGTAATAATTCTTTAGCTTTACTATTTGAATCAATATATCTTTTCTTATAATCAAGCATTATTATTCCAAAACTTGCACTTTCAAATAAAAGGGATGTTGATAATTTTGTTTTTGTTAATATAAAATATATTTCTACATAAATAATAATCATTAAAGTTAAAATGAATAAAATCATATTTGAAAAGTCACTTGAAATAACTTTTGTTAAGCATAAAATCCATATAAATGTTGGAGCAAGTGTGAAAATGAATAAATATCTAAACAATGAATATCTATAACTTGAATTTCTACGTTTAAATGTATAAACAATTAGAATAATAGACCAAGTAATAAGTCCTAACATTATTAAAATATTAACTAAGTAATACATCCATCCACCATGAATAACAAATTTATATAAGCCAGTAGAAGGATTAAATACTAAATCAGTACTAACGAACCAATAAGGAATGTAGTCACATAGTAGATAAATTATAACTAATACTAAAGAAATTGCAGCAATTATCAATTTTGTTTTTAAACTAATTTTTAAATCAAATGTACTGCTTAATGCTAGAATAAATCCAAATGTTAAATACGTACTAGCAATGTATGCTAGTTTTTGACATAGTATAAACTGTGCTTCAGTATTGTTATAAACATTAAATATACCAATTAAAAAGAATACTAGCGAACTAACAGAAGTTATTAAACAGTATTTTTGCGTTTCGCTAGGCTTAGCATAGCAGCATGCAAAAATCGCAATAAAAGAGATCAAAAGACCTATGATTGATATTACTATATTTCCAAACATAATTAACCTCCTTTATGAAAACGATTTCTTATAAATTATATCATGTTTAATTATAAAAATTAAAGGATTTTTTTACATTTATATGTGGATTTGTTATATTTTGTTAACTTATTTTTGACAATATATTCAATAATTTATTTGAATAAAAAATAATTTTTAATAATTTATTGCATTGCGTCTATTGATTTTACCTTCGATTTACTATATAATTGATACGGATATATAAAGGAGGAGATTTTTTTGGAAGAGATTTTAGTTGTTAACAATCTTGTTAAGAAGTTTAACATTTCAAAAAAACAACAAAAAATAGATAAGACAACAGAAAAAATAAAAGTTGCTGTAAATGACTTATCTTTTAAGGCCTATAAAGGAGAAATATATGGACTATTAGGTCCAAATGGAGCAGGTAAAACTACAACACTTAGAATGCTTGCTACATTAATTAAACCAAACAGTGGTGATGCTATTGTTGATGGAAAAAGTATTGTAAAAGAACCTGATGAAGTAAGAAATAAGATAGGTTTTATGACTAGTGAATTAAAACTTGAAGATTATTTTACTCCTAATTTCTTATTTGATTATTTTGGTGAATTACATCATATTGATAAAGAAGTAGTTCAAGAAAGAAAGAAAAAACTATTTGAAAAATTTGGAATTGATAAATTTGCTGAAGTTAAAGTTGGAGATTTATCAACTGGTATGAAGCAAAAAGCAAGCTTAGTTATTTCAATTGTTCATGATCCAAATATTATTATATTTGATGAACCAACTAATGGACTTGATGTAATAACAGCTAAGAGTGTAACAGATTTTTTAGTTGAAATGCGTAATGAAGGTAAAACAATAATACTTTCTACTCATATTTTCTCACTTGTTGAAAAACTATGTGATAGAGTAGGCATTATTATTGATGGAAAAATGATTAAGGAAGATAGCTTAGCTAATTTAACAACAGAAAAATCAATTGAAGATTTATTCTTCGAAATTTATCGTGAAGTGAAAGGAGAAGAATAATGAACTCAATATTTACAATAGTTAAAAAAGAATTAAAACGTAGCTTTACTGATATTAGAGTATTACTTGGAATGATTTTACCTGGTTTGATTATATTTTTAATGTATTCATTAATGGGCAATATTATGAATAGCTTTACTGAAAAACAAACAAGCTATAAAGATTTTATTGTTAGAATAGAAAATGAACCTGATGATGAAAACTTTAAAAACTTTTTTAAAGCGAATGATTATAATATAACTGATATTAATTCAGATACACAAACACCTATTTCAAAAGATGAATTTATGGATAAAATAGCTAATAAAGAAGCTGATATGTATATAATTTATCCGGTTGATTTCTTAAAATTAGCTGAAGAACATAGAATTGATGAAACTAAACCAACACCAAATGTTGAAATATATTTTAATTCATCAAAAGATGAATCGAGTATGATTTATGAAGAATATACTGCATTTTTAAGTAATTATGAATCAACAAAATGCAATATGTTTGATATTAATGCTGATACAAATAAGACATATAACCTTGCTAAAAAGGATGATGCAAGTAGAAAGTTCATTTCAATGTTACTTCCATTCTTACTTGTAATATTCTTATTCTCAGGAGCATTATCGTTCTGTGCTGATTCATTTGCAGGTGAAAAAGAACGTGGAACAATGGCAACATTATTAATGACTCCAACAAAACGTAGTCAAATTGCTATTGGTAAGATTATAGCATTAAGTGTTATGGCACTAGTAAGTGCTACAGCAAGTTTCTTAGGTATATTATTTAGCTTACCTAAATTACTAGGATCTGCATCTAGTCAATTTAGCTTTAATGTTTATGGTGCAGGAACTTATGTATTACTATTCTTAGTAGTAATTTCATTAACACTATTCTTTATTGCTATACTTGCTTTAATAAGTGCTTATGCAAAAACTATAAAAGAAGCATCAAGCTTAAGTATGCCTGTTATGATAGTAGTTATGTTAATTGGTATATCAGGCTTTATGAGTAGTGGAGCATCAAGCAATCCAGCATATTATTTAATACCTGTATATAGTGCAGTACAAGCTCTAACAGCACTACTTAGCGGAAATATTAATTCATTATGTTTAGGTGTTGCAGTATTATCTAATATTGTTTATGTAGCTATAATCGTATTCTTAATTACTAGAATGCTTAATAGCGAAAGAGTAATGTTTAAAAAATAAAAACAAAAGGGATTGATTTATCAATTCCTTTTTTTATGATATAATAGAAATGGTGATAATTATGACTTTTATTAATTATTTCTATTACTTTTTAATATATGCTTTTTTAGGATATATTATTGAAGTTATATATGTTTTTATTTTAACTAGAAAGATTCATAATAGAGGATTTTTGTATTCTCCAATATGCCCTATTTATGGGTTTGGAGCTTTGTTTATAATCCCTTTATATTATTTAAAAGATTATTGGTATTTAGTCTTTATTTTAGGAATAATTATTACATCAAGCTTAGAATA
>JAILKD010000081.1 GCA_024694145.1 bacterium
ACTATAAAATATTAATAAAAAAATAACTCTTACGAGTTATTCTTTCCATTTAAAACTATTAACTATTGTTTTAGCAGCATTATCTATATCATAACTATTATCATCCCAAATTGTTTCATGTACTAGTACATATTTATAATCTCCGATTATATAATGTTGAATAGTCGTTTGCGCAGAACTTTCTATATTAAAAGTATAAACAATATATCCATTTTTTGTAGTAGAACCACTACTAGTTACCTTCATGCCATTGTCAGTTATTTGATAACCTAATTGTCTTAATATAGCATCACTAAATTCATTGTGATTATCCTCACTATAATAATTAGTTCCCATTTCTACTGATATATTATTTGGGGGATTCTTTTTATCATTTTTATTAGTAAAGAAATATTTACTTGATGTAGAATGATCCTTTCTATACATCCAAGTAGATGGTATATTATATGAACCATAAGATGTTTCAATAGTATTATTATTTTTTCTATTATTAACAAAACTATTTAAAGAACATCCTGTAAATAATAAACATGTAATTAATATAATAAATATCTTTTTCATAATTCTCCTTTTAAAGCAAAAAACTAACTAATTGTTAGTTTTTTCTGCTTTTGTTTTTTTAAAGTATATTAATGCAATTATTAAACCTACTATAATAGCGATTAATATAATACTTACTATTGGTCTTGCTGCAAACCATGCAATAGCAATTATTAATAATGAAATAGATAAACCTATTAGGAATGATACTACTCCAATCATTGAATTAACTATATTTCCTAGGAATGGAATATATCCAATTAATGTTGTTATTGGTCCAAGTATTGAACCTATTGCTATGATTATTAATAATGAACCTAATACTCTATATATCCATTTAGCCATATTATTAGCTGATTCAATCGAATCAATCATACCAGCACCATTTGTTGTTCCTTTAACTAACATCATTTTATTAGTGTTTTTAGCAGTAGTATAATTACCAATTGTATCACCTATTTGTTTACCTAATACGGATACTTCTTTATAATCTGCTTTTGTATAAGAAATACGGATATCTCCAATTTCTGGATTAGTAAAATCTTCACTATTAGTTATATATTTATTATTATATACTTTATATCCTTCTGGTAGTATAGTACCTTCTTCAATAGTCACTTCTTTTTCAGCTTTAATAAACTTTATAAAATCACTTATTAAGTTGAATGCTCCTACCTTTAATGTTTCATTTTCATCAAATTTATCGCTCTTATAAGGTATTAAATCTGCAGTTTTATTTTCATGTCCTTCATCGAAATTCTCTGAATCAATGATTTTTTCACTCCATACTTTTTTATATGTAGTAGACTTCTTTTCATCATCAGAAGTTTCTTCTTCCCATTGATAAACTTCAACTGTTCTTACTAGAACTGGTGTTTGTGAACTTACATTGAATATGTCATCTTTTTTGACATCTTCATTGTAATCAAGTTTACCTGAAGTTGCAATTAATTTACCCTCATTTTTTGAATCAACTGATGTACTAACAACATCAATTACTTGATCTCTCAATTCCTTTACATCCTTAATGTTTTTAACATTCTTTTGTTCATTAGTCCATAACATAAATATTCCACCAAATAAAAGTAAAATACCTATTATTATTCCTGAGAATGAACTACTCATTTTACCAAAGAAACCTTGTTCTTTAGTGTTTGCAGTTTTACCGCTATTTGCCATATTTTCACCTCTATTAAGATTATAACTCAATATTTATTTATAAACAACAAAAAAACCAACTAATGTTGGTTTGTTTACAAATGGTGACCTATACGGGATTCGAACCCATGAATGCCGCCGTGAAAGGGCGGTGTGTTAAGCCACTTCACCAATAGGCCAAATGTAAAATTTAAATTAATGGTGGGCCTAAATGGACTTGAACCATCGACCTCACGCTTATCAGGCGTGCGCTCTAACCAGCTGAGCTATAGGCCCAATTCATTAACGCTATTTAATTTTACATTATTTTTAATTAAAATGCAATATATTTTAT
>JAILKD010000090.1 GCA_024694145.1 bacterium
ATCTATATTAGATGTTGTAAAATCATATTTATAGTGTTTTTCTTCTTTTATTTCTATTTCATTATCAATATCATTATCTTTATAATCAAAGCCTAAAAACTCAGAAACAAAATAGCCTTTCTTCTCTTTTGAATAAATATATCCTTCTAAAAGCAATATATCATAAGCATTAATAATTGTATTAATACTAACATTTAAGTTATTCGCAAGAATTCTTTTTGAAGGTAGTTTCTCATCTTTTTTCAAAACGCCTTTTAAAATATCGTTTTTTATATGTTCGTATATTTCAATATACATCTTTTTAGATTTAGAAATTGGAAATGAATAATTTTTCATCTGGTACCTCCAAAAATAATTAAACTGGGTATTTTAATAGAACCAGTTTATTGTTATATTATAAAATGTAAAATAAGAAAAAGCAAGGTGATTTTATGACAAAGGAGAAAAAAACTTTAATAAAAATAATACTTACTGCACTTTTTAGCGCACTATGCTTTATAGGGGTTCTAATCCGTATACCACTTCCTACAGGAGCATTTGTTCATTTGGGTAATATGATTTGTATACTAGCTGCCTTATTAATTGGTGGAGTATACGGTGGTGTAGCTGGAAGTCTTGGAATGGGACTTTTTGATTTAACTCATGGATATTTGGGGGCAGGGTTACTTAGAACATTCATTCTAAAGTTTCTAATGGGGCTTGTTGCTGGACTTGTATTTAAACTAATATTAAAGAAAAAATTAAATGTAAAAAAATTAACAATTGTTTTTGTAATTATATTAGGATTACTATTTGTAACATCAATTATATTATCTGTTATAAGTTACAATAATGGCTTTGTTATCACATATACTAAAAATGGTGAAGCAGTAACAAAGACTGTTGTAATTAAATGGATTATTCCATTATTCATTGGTGTAATGTTTATTCTTGGTTTAATTGATTTATTATTAGAGAAAAAGTTAGGCAAGGTTGCTGGTGCTGCATTAATAGCAGCAACTTGTGGTGTTGCACTTAATACTTTAGGTGAAATATACTTAAAAGCTTTATTATATTACTGGATTAGTTCAAGTTATGCAAGCTTTTCTGATGCATATTTATATGCCATAGCTGAATTACCTGCAACAATAATTACTAGTGTATTAACAGTATCTATTATAGGATTTATTTATTACCCTATATATAGAGCAACAAAAGACTTTAACCCAATAGATTATGCAAGTCAATTTATTGAAGATAAAAAAGATGAAGATGAAGAATTAGATGATGAAATAAAAGATGCTGATTAAAATTCAGCATCTTTTTCTTCAATATTAATTTCATTCTTTTTAATCATTTCAATAACTATTTTCGCAATTTTTGGATCAAATTGTTTTCCTGAATTTTCTTCAAGTTCACTTAATATTTTTTCTTTTGATAATCTCTTTCTATAACATCTATCGCTACTCATAGCATCAAGTGCATCCGCTACTCCTATAATTCTAGCACATAGAGGAATCTCTTCTCCTTTTAATCCTTTAGGATAACCAGATCCATCATAACGCTCATGGTGATACATTGCTCCATCTTGCATATCTTTAATTGCTGTTAAATTCTTTAATGCATTTCCACCATATGTAGTATGTAGTTTCATAATATTAAATTCTTCATCAGTTAGTCTAGCAGGTTTAGTTAATATATCATCTTCTATTACTAACTTACCACAATCATGCATTAGTGCTATATAAGCAATATTTCTAACATATTCATCATCTAGTCCTAGTTTTCTAGCTATTTTAACTGAATAATATGACACACGTCCTGAATGGTCTTTAGTATATGGGTCTTTAGTATCGATTAGACTTGCGAATGTGTTCATTGATTGAGAAATAATATTATATGAATTTTCTCTAAATTTTTCAAATCTAATTTCTTTTAGTCTAACAATTATATAAGTAAGTAGTGCAATTATATAAGCTACATAACTTACAATTAAAACCCAGAATAATGCATAACTTGTAAACGGTCTATGGAATTCGCCAACCAATTCAAATGTAAAATTAGAAAAATTATCTTCTGTTATTTTCTTTTTTACGATTAAAATAAAACCAAAACTATTATTTTCATCTGGTTGAATTGTTTCAATTGAAAGAGACTTACCTTTTTCAGGAGTTATATCAATTGTCTTTTCTGTTTTTTTAAGTTCGCTTTGTTCAACATTCCATGATGAACTAATTTCTAATAGTTTAAAATCATTATCATTAAAAAGAATTTTTGCACTCCAATCTGATAATTCAGCGCCTCTATTAGAAATAAAAGCAAAGTCAAATTGTTCACCATAGCTTTCACTATCTGATCCTTCATCGTTTACCCAACTTTGAGATATACCTAAATTAAGAGAGAATTCTTTACCATCTTGATTTATTCTTCCTCTAAATTCATGCTTTTTACCATTCTTTACTGCAACATAGACAAAAAAGCTAACAGATATTATTAGCAATATAGAAAATGATAAAATTAAATACATAACGCCGGGGTGTTTAATTTTTTTCATAATAATCCTCCAAAGGTAAATACATTTTACCACATATTTGTTAAAAAAACGTTAAAATTATATATATTTTAAATAAATATATATTGCATAAAAGAAAAATGGCTATTTCTAGCCATTATTTCGACGCTGTTTTTTTCCATAAATCCCCTTAGTCTTAACATATAATAGGATAGATGCGACAACATCAAGGAAAAATGTAAATAACATTATTATTGCTATAACAAAAAATGCATTTACTTCTATCTTCTTTCTTATCAAGCAGTTTATAACAAATGTTATATCAAATATACTAGTTGATAACATGAAAATGTATGTTATACATATTAAAATGAATGCAACAACAGGAGCAAGTAATAGCATCCATGGATTTAAGAATCCTGCAAATATTAATACACAGTAGAAAAAGTTTATTACAAACCATGGTATTAATATTATCTTTATTATCATTGTTGATTTTGTTGGATTATTTTTTCCCTTAAACGAGCCAACTATTGACATGATTAAACATACTAATGAAAAAGGAAGCATTAATATTGTTAAAACAAACCCAGCAAGCAATAATATAGGAACGCACTTATCTATAATATTATCGCTTATAGGAAGCTTTAACATTAATAGCCCAACATATATTGGTAAATGAGCTAAATACATTAAACATACTTGAATAATCAAGAATATCTTTGCTTTCATATTATCCCCCCATAAAAAAAATCAGTAAATGCTTACTGATCTAATAATCTAGTGGGGCGCATAACAGGGATCGAACCTGCGTATAACGGAGCCACAATCCGCCGTGTTAACCGCTTCACCATATGCGCCATCATTGGCTTTTTAGCCATATATTATTATTGCATAATTAGTTTAAAAAGTAAAGCCTTTTTATTTTTTTTATTGTTTTTTCATAATATTTATAGTATTATAAATATGTTATGAGGTGATGAAATTGCTAAAAAAAATATTATATTCAATAGTAGCAATCGTTATTGGCTTCATGGTATTTTACATTTCATGGAAGGATTCAACGTCTACTGCCTTCAATCATAGAGCAACAAAAGCTCTTAATGAAGGTAACTATGAATTTTTCTTAAAAGCTCATAAATACTATGAAAAAGATGCTATAATGGTTGAAAAATATACAGAAACTGTTGTTATAGATGCTGATCATAATATTACAGAAGATAATACAACAACAGTTAGAGCATATAACATTTATGCAAACTTCTATGTTGAAACAGAAGAAAATGGTAAAACAAAGACTACAACAGCTTATCGTTCAGGTATATATTTCTTAATTACAGATTTAAATTTAGAAATAATCCCAGAAGAAAAGAATGAACCAACAGAGAAAAGTGTTCTAACAAAGATTATTATTACTTCAGATAATGGTAATTCATATACAATTGATTCATCAACATTTGGTTATTCTTCTACTCCTTTCATCTCAACTGTATTTTCATCAAAAGAAATGAAAGAAAAGTTTATTGATAATACTCATACTGATCTTCCAACTAAATTAACACATGTTAAGATGGTCACAAAAGAATCAACTACTAGTACAGATGAAATTGTATTCTTTGATAAAGAGGTTAATATTTCTTTAGAAGAACATAATGAAGAAGATTATTGGAAAAATTTAGAAGCTAGTGGTAAAGCTGGTGTAATGTATACTGATAAAGAATATAGAGATAACTTTGTATTTGCATTCCCTGAAATGACAAAATCATTTGTTATTACAGGTGTTACATTTGTTATTCTACTTGGTCTTGGATTATTCATCTTCTGGCCTAAAAAGTCATTTGTTCCTAAAGAGGATGAAGATAGAGAAAAATATACATTTGCTACAACAGATGAAAAAGAACAAATTGCTATTGCTAAAGTAGCTAGAAGTAAGAAGGAAAAAGAAGAAAGAGAAAATAGATATAAAAATGTTAGAAGCGAGAAATCATTAGATGAAATAACTGATGAGGCTTTAGAAGAATCAATGGATAAAGAAAATACTTTTGAAAAAGCTATTGAAGAAGATAAAACATTAGAAGAAAATAATGAGGCTTCTGTTGAAACTAAAGATACTAAAGAGGAAGAATAATTCCTCTTTTTCTTTTATATATAAAAAAGAGAAATGATTTTTTCTCATTTCTCTTTTATTTTTTTATGCAGTTGGATTATTCCATAAGTTTTCAAATGCTGTATTCTTTCCATCAACCCATGGAGCATCTAATGCTGTTCTTATCTTAGCGTCTGCTTCTGGTGTACCGCCTAATAAAGTAAATATTGTATCAGACATCTTAGATTGTAATAAGTAAGATGAAGCAATATTTTCACCAATAGTTGCTTTTTGTTCATCAGTTAATGATGCATAAGTGATATTTTCCATCTTAGGATTAGATTCGCTTATTAAGCAATCAACAGTATTATTAAATGCGCTCATTTCTCTTACCCAATCACTATTATCCCAATCTTCTGGTAAATGATGTTCTACAAAGAATTGTGCACTCATCATATCTTTAATATTTGGAACTAATGTATATTGTAAATAAGCTCCACCATCAATACTATCTTTAATATTACTTATTCTAGATTTGTTTCTTAAAACTGCTTCTTTTGCTGTCATTAAATCTGTTTTATCTAATGTTTCAGAAGAAGTATCATATAATCCAAAGTATACTTCACTAATCTTAATAGTATCATTATTAGTCTTAGGAACTAACTTATTATTAACTGAATCATATGATGCTTGTGTAGAAATAAATAATTCAATTATTTTTTCTACTTCCATATCCCAGTTAAATGATTCCCATTTTGGATCAGTATCTGACTTGTAGAATTCATTATATTTTGGATTATCAGGTTCTTGACTTCTTCTAGATACATCTCTAAGTTCTGGTTTAAATAAGTATTGAATATACTCAGATACACCAATATTAGTATGGTTTCCATTCTTTTCTTTTCCTGAATTTTCATATAATGATCTAACAACACTAACCTTTGTTTCAGTAGTATCACTGAAATCTTTTAATTTAATTACTGCGTTATCATCAGTACTACTATAGTTCTTATAAATAACATTACATAAGCCCTTAATTTCAGCTTCCCACCATACTGAATGATTTCCAGTACCACTAATAGATTCTGGATTAGGGAAATCATCAATAGCATTTGATTCATCTTTTAGTGAATCTTCTAATGTTTTCTTAAACATATTTTCTAGTGCTTCAGAATCTGCAATATTAGCTTCTATTTGTCTAAATGTAATTTGCTTTATTTCTGATTCTTCAGTCATATTAATTTCATTTACTTTAATCTCATTATTTTCATCAGCTAATGTTTTTAAAACATTATTAATTCTAGGCATTTCAGAAGCCCATTTTTCACCAGACCAAGCTGATGTTTTTATTTCTGTAAGCATTGTTGGTGTACTCATAGGTTCAGCCAAACTATTTGCCATCTTATTTTGAAGTAAAGCAGATTTACTAATATTTTCTTCTATTGAATCAAGTGTAGCTACTTTAATAGTATCAAACGATAAATTAATAGAAGTCATACTAGTATCTGTATCAAATGTAGTCGATAATAATTCAGACATAGGAGCTATTTCATCAACCCATGTTACATTACTATAATCAGATTCTGGTTCCATTGTTGTTACTAGTGTTTGTAATGTTTTAGAGAATAATTCTTTTCCAAGTAATGATTCTTTCATTCCATCACTTTGAAGCATATTACAAATTTGACCAACTTTAGATACATCGCTAATGCTATTTAAATCACCAACAGCAAAATCTTCTCCATAACCGTCTTCTAAGATTTTAACTAATGCCCTTAATTCATTATGGATATTAAAGTTTGCATCATCAAATACGCTCTTATTAAATCCAATATTTTGTCCGTTATATTGAATATCACCTAAAGTATTCTTTAATACAGATTCTACTATTTTACCTACAATCTTAGATCTAACTAATACTTCTGTATTTACTATACCTTTTAAAGTTTTAACTTTTAATTGCTTAGTATCAACATTACCATCACTAAATTTAATATCATCTCTAATAAAATCAATTAATTTAGAGAATGCTTTAAATTCTTCATTAACAGCATCATCTTTAATTACTTGATTTGTAGTTCCTGTTACATCTCCATAACTTTCTGGAAGCTTTTTAACAGCATATTTTAGTCCACCATTAATAGCCATATCAAGTAATTCATTTTCAAATATTGTATCAACAAAATTCTCATAATCAGTAGCTTTTGTTTCAGCAAATATTGCATTATATTCTTTTGTATCTGCCTTGCTTAAATCTAAATTCATATCAGCAAATGAATTATATATATCGCCTAGTTGAGCGATTTGATCTTTCCACCAAGTTGCATTTTTATCTGTTAAATCAAACTCACTAAAGAATAATGCCATATCAGGATCATTTTTAGATGATTTATCGGCTAATATAACAGTTACTTCATTACCAACAGCAGTTAGTGTTGTAGTAATTGCATTTGATTTACTAGCATTATCTGCAAAAGATGAAACAATTGCTCTCATCTCTTTAGAATTAATATTATTCTTAAAATCATAATTACTTAAGTTGTTTACGCCTATTTCTTTTTCAATGGTATTATAAATATCAATAAAACCATTTAATTCTTTTCTTACAACTACTTTTAATTTTTTACCATCAGCACCTTTTACATCATAGCTAATGATAGCATCCATTATTTTATCATCTAGTCCTAAATACATTTTACCAATTGAATTATCATATTTTTGACAAGCTTCAACCATTTGATTAAATGAACTATCAGAACTTCCTTGACTTAATTTTACATCTGCATTAACACTACTACTTTTTGGTACTTCAATTTGAGCTACAATGCCAATTAAGAATGTAATAGGTATCAATATAACCATAGACTTAACAAAACCTTTAACTCCACCAACTAAACCACCAAGTAGACGTTTTTTCTTTGGCTTAACTTCACGTTCTTCAACAGTTTCATTACCATCTTCATCAGTTTTTGTTACTTCTTCAATATATGGTTTTTGTCTTAAGAATAGTAAGTAAATTAAACCAAATACGATGTAGAATACAATATTTAATACAAGATAACTTGCTACAAGCATAACTATCTTTATAATCATAACGATTAATCCATCAATTACACCCATTGCATTTTGATTAGCCACAATAGATTCACCTGCAGTAATTCCACTATCAAGCATTTCGTTATAATTATGTGTTATATAGAATCTAACAAATTCTTTTAAGGAATTTACATTTTGAGCTCCTTCTCTCATACTATCAGGTATAACCTTCTTAGCAAACCTCCATAAGAAAGGTCCACCATATAAACTCTTAGATAGAACAGTAGCAACTACAAAGCTTAAAACTAGTACTACAATAAAGACTATTGTAAAAAACATTGACTTTCTAAATCCCCTAAGAAGGCCAAGCAAGAAACCGAAAACTACGAATAGCGCTATTAAGGCAATAGCGCCTAATACTAATATATTTCCAATAGCCATTTTATTCCCCTCTTTCTATATTTTTTTGTTGTATTTTTGTTTTTACTATGATATACTATTTGTTGTTAGGGGTATGGTGTCAATGGTAGCACACGGGTCTCCAAAACCTTTGGTTCGGGTTCGAATCCTGATACCCCTGCCATTATAATAACTAAAGCTCTATAGAGCTTTTTTATTTTTAATATAATATAAGTATATCAAATTTTAATTATAAATTAAAGATAAATGCAAAAAGAATTAGGAGGTATCCTAATTCTTTTTTTATAATTCAGCAACTATATAATTATCAAAAATCCTTTTATTGAGCCTTTTTTAATCTCTTCTTATTCTCTTTATAATACTCTATAAGGTTCTTTAACTTAGCTCTATTACTTAAGTTCTTTCTTAAATACTTTTTACCCAGTTTAAAGCTTCTCTTAAAGTCAATTTCAAGCATACATTTTTTCATATAGATATTACCTAAATAAGAATATCTTTTCTTTCTTTTTTTAGGGAATACTTTTCTAACTATATCTACTAATTCATCAAATCTACCTATAAGCATTTCATCATAATCTCTTGTAGAATAATTAACAAGAAGCATTATAATTTCAAGTATTTCATCCTTAATAGCATCGTAATTACCCATCTTTGAAATGTGTTCATATGCTTCAAAGTATCTCTTTTCTAAATATAATCCTCTACCTCTATTTAAATGATAACTATTTAAATCATCATTAGCTTCATATTCAGTAGCTTCTTTTTTAGTTTCTTTAATAGCATTATAATATATTTTTGCATACTTATTAGCACTAATAAAATCATTACTAAAGAAATATAAGTCAGATAATTCGCCTAAATAATATGGATTAATTTTAGGTGCTTTCTTACCATCTTTAACACCTTCAATAAACTCTTTGGAAGCTAAAATCATCTTTATAACTTCCATTAGGTCCATATCCTCTTCATGATAATACATAAATAGATATGCATCACATGCCATGTAATAGTCATCAATGCTAGTAAAATAATTCATTGAATCTTTTATTAAGCTATAAACCTTATACATATTTTCATTTTTATTTTCCATATAATATATTCTAGCAAGTAATACCTTTGATAATCTATCATTCGTTCTTGATAAATGTTCTTTTGCTAGTTCGTATCTACCATTATCAAAGAAATATTTACCTAAATGAATATTAAGTGTTTCATTATTAGGATTATCGATTTCAATATATCTATAATATGTATTAATTATTAAATCAAATGATTCTTTTTTATCCATAAGATAGAAAATCATTTTATTAGCAACATCATTTGTAATGTATTCTCTAGTATCTTCAATAGTAGTGAAAAGCTCGTTAAGAAGCCTAAATCCCTTTTCATAACCTTTTTTATCATTACTTCTACAATATGCCATTGCTGCTTGAACTTTTACATTAACACACATATTGAATTCATCTTTATTCATTTCATACATTAGTTTATAATTCTCATCAAATTTTACCATTTTAGGGCTCTTTTTAATGCTTCTTTCATATAAACTAATAATATTAGCATCATTACCATTAACTCTAAGTATTGTATCAAAGTAATTAAATTTAGCTTTTTCTTCATCTAAAAACATTTTATTACTTACAACTTGGCCTTTCTTTAAAACAGCCTTTATTTTGCCCCATAAGCCTCCAAAGAAATCACCATTAACATCATCTGTATTAATCTTACTTTTTGTATATGCATTGAATGCCTCTAAATAATTACCTTTAGAATAATATAGTTCACCAAGTAATGCGTTAGCTTCTTTTTCACTTACTTTTTTACTTGCTAAAATATCAGTTTTAAATTGATCAATAACCTCATTAGTTATTTCACTATTGATTATAATGCCATATCTGGTATATAAATCTTTATCATTTTTAATTTCTTCTGATTTTAAAGCTAAATCATTACTCATTTGTTTCACTTCCAATACATTCTATTAATTTGATATTACCACTAATCTTAAATTTATTATCTAAATCATTTGGTAATAAGAAGTATTCACCCTTCTTTAATTCTTTTAAATAATCTTTTCCAGTTAACTTGCCAGAACCATCTAAAACAATCCATACACTAGGTCCGCCTTTAAGAGTAAGTGGTTTATTTTTTAGTGTATATCTATTCATTTTAAAACATGGAGTATCTTTATAAGTAATTAAATTTTCTTTTAAATAATCTCCATCAACTTCTATTTTAGGGTTTACTTTAGCCATTTCTAGTGCTTTTTCTCCAACTAGATCATAGTTAAAGCAATCTAGGGCTGTAATCTTATCCAAGCCTAAATATTTTTCTCCTTCTGAAATCTTATAATCACCACAATATGCTTCTGGTTGAATAGTAAAATCAGTAGGTTCTTGAATTTCAATAATAGTACAGTTTTCACCAATCGCATGTATTAATCCACCCTTAATTAGATAAATATCTCCAACTTTTGGTTTTACTTCATTTAATATTGAACGCATTATATCACGCTCTTTATTTGATTTAATTTCCAAATCATATAATTCTTCTTTCGTGATTTTATTTTTAAATCCAAAATAAAGTTTAGATGTTTCATCCGCTCTAATTACTAACCAAGCTTCTGTTTTACCATATTCACTATTAAAATATTTTTTTGAAAATTCTTTTGTTGGGTGTACTTGCATAGGAAGTCTTATTGCGCTATCTAAATATTTAACTAAACAATCATACTTCTTATTTCCTTCAATTCTTTTATCTTCTTTTAGTAAATCATCTAAGAAAATATTAGTATCCTTAATAACGCTTACTCCATCACGTTCACCAAAATATTTTGGATTAATTGCCTTAACTTTACTACAAATCCATTCTTCAGGGAAAAATGAATCTTTATTTTCATCACCTAATAGGTCATGATATCCTTTTCCACCTAAATATATTCTATAAACTCTATTTCTTTCGAAGAAAATAGGTTCATGGAACATATCATAATATGATGGCATTCCTTCCATTGTGCCTTTATGGCTAACCTTATATGCAGCAGCCTTATTAGCAAACTTAAGCGCATCAGTTATATCATTTAATTCTAATTTCTTATTAAAACGTTGAATATAGTATAAGAATGTTCCAATAAATGTATCTCCTGCACCTGTTGAATCAATTTCTTTTACTTTTAGACTATTAACATGTATTTTATCTAGACTTTGATCATAACAATCAACTCCATTGTCACCATTTGTTATGATTAATAATTTAAATTTATTTGATAATGCTTTAATATCATTCAGTGCATCGTCGATACTTTCCTTTTTTGTTACCTCTAGTATTTCACTTAAACTAAATTTTAAAATATCAGCATATGGAATAAATTCTTTTACTCTACTAAGCATTAATTCTTTATCGTCCCATAAGTTTTCTCTTAGATTAACATCAAAGCTAATAATTCCTTTTGTATTTTCTAGCGCATATTTAGTCGCATGCATAGAAGGATAATCACCTAAACATACTGAGCAAAAATGAATTATTGATTCACTATCAAAAATCTTTTTATTAATTTCGCCTTTAGATAATTTTACACATGATGAGTTTTTAAAATAAAAATTGTATTTGTTATCTTTAATAAAAGCTAAACCACATTTTTCTTTCTTATCAAAAGTTACATAGCTTGTATTAATTCTATATTTTTTAAAAGTCTCATATAAAAAATTAGAGAAAATATCTTCACCTAATTTTGTGATTAAAAATGCATTTCCTCCAAGCTTACTAATAGCACAGCAAACATTAGCAGGAGCTCCACCTGCATTCATAACAAATGAATCTTTCTTGTATTTAAAATCGATTAGTGCTTCACCTATACAAAATATCTTTTTCATATTGCCACCTCTATAATTCATATTTTAACATTAATGTTAAAAATATGAAACAATAAAATAAATATATGTTTGTTATAACAATAAAAATAAGGCTTTATTAAGCCTTATTTTACTATTTATGCATTTTCACAAATTTGCTTTAATACATCCTTATTAACATCATCTATAATACCGTAATCCATCTCTTTATAACTCCATAAAGCTCTACCGATATTATACTTTTCTAACACTTTATGAATATCAGAATACCATCTAACTTTTGCATTTACATCAGCTAAATTGATTACACCATATTCACCACAATATAATCTTAAATTATGTTTTTTAGCAAATACGAGTGTATCTTTAAGTAGAGATTCAAATACATCATTAATATAAGCATCTTCACCTATACCAAAGTAGAATCCATCCTCTCCACCCCATCTTTTATATACATCCTTAAGTGGTCCGTTTTTTGCTTTAACTACATCTTCTTTTTTTAGTGGATAATCAATTCTAAAATCTAGTGGCATAGTAGGAATCCAGTATGCTCCTTGATGTGTAAAGATAAGTGGTTCATAACAATGGAATGTATAAATAATATTCTTATCATCTATAATAGGTAATTTAACTAAATCTGTAACACTATTATTTCTAGTACCACCAAAAATAATTGTTACATCTTTATCAATCTTTCTAATTCTATTAACTGCTTCTATAATCGTTTCATTCCAAACTGGCCCAAATTCTTGTTTAGTTACTTCATTTAATAATTCAAATACTAACATATCTTTATATTTAGCATATCTATTAGCAAAGTTTTCCCATAGCTTAAAGAAACGTTCTCTAACATTCCTATCGCTAAAAAATTGTACCTTTGAATCATCATCAAATACAAATCCATATGTCTCGTGTAAATCTAAAATCATATCTAGACCATATTCTTTAGCCCATGATATTGCTCTATCTATATATTTAAAACCATCAGTATAAGTTCCATCTTCTGTTTCAACTAAATCATAATCAACAGGAATTCTTACATGATCAAACCCTAATTCTTTAATTCTTTTGAAATCTTCTTTATGAATAAATGTTTCATAGTGTTCTATTGTTGAATCGCATTGTGATAACCATCCACCAATATTAATTCCTTTTTTTAATAGCATTTCTATCACCTCAATTATATTTTATAAGAAAATATCAAAAAATTATATAAACTTTATAAAAAAAATGATAATATTAATAGTAAAGAGGCGATATGTATGGCAAAACCAGATTGGAAATACAAAGATTTTATTCCACTAGATCCAGAAATTGAAAGAATGAGCTATAACCATGATATAGAAATATATGAAGCGGTTAAAGCTGGAAAGGTTGAATGGATTGAACAAAAGCTTAAAGAAGATCCTTATAGACCTAGAAAAGACTGGGGCATTTTATCAACAAATAAACATAGAAACTTTACTTATCATTTTGTTATAACTGCGGCGCTTGTTGCTAGATTCTGTATTGAAGGTGGTATGTCACTTGATGATGCTTATACTACAAGTGATTACTATATTCAAAAGGCTGATCAAGCACTAACAGATAGTGAAATAGCGCAATTATACTGCGAAATGATGATGGACTATGCTCAAAAAATGAAGAAAATAGAAACTAAAAATATATATTCATTACAAATAGTTAAAACTATTGAATATATTAATAATCATCTCTTTGAAAATATTAAAATAAATGATATCGCAGAAAAAATTAATCTAAATCAGTTCTACTTATCAACTTTATTTAAACAAGAAACAGGTATTAATTTAAAGGATTATATATTAAAAAAGAAAATAGAAACTGCAAAAAATATGATTGATTATTCTAATTTATCATTTATAGAAATAGCTGAAGAATTAGGTTTCTGTAGCCAAAGCTACTTTATATTATCATTTAAGAAAATAGTTGGTGAAACTCCTAAAAAATATCAAGATAACATTAGACGTTCTGCACTATCTACTAAAACTAAAGAGGAATAAAAAAAGGCGATTTAATCGCCTTTTTCATTTCTATATAATCATTGATGACTTTTTACTTACTGTGTAATTATAGTGATTATTTCTATACCAGAAATCAAATGTAAAATCATTATCACCGGCATTAACTAATACTATTTTTACCTCATTATCATAGATTCTTGCAAATGCATATTGCATATTCCAAATATTTATTTTTTCATATCCACCATAAATTAATGCCATTGAATTTTTCTTTATTTTTATTAATTCTTTAATATGAAGAGTTAAATCATTATCATGCATTTTATCTATATCAATATATGGTCTAAGTGCATCATCACTACCATTATGTTTCATTCCTTCAACAGCCCATTCTGATCCATAATAGACTGATGGAATACCAGGAATCATAAACATAAGTGTATAAACATTCTTTAGATTTTCTCTATCATTTAAAGTATTAACAATTCTATTAACATCATGATTATCAACAAAGTTATATAATAATCTATTCTTATATAATCCATATGGACCAAATTCACGTTCTACACCATGAGCATATTCAAACATGTTTTTAGAATTAAATGCACTAAACATAGATTTGTATAATGCATAATTAGTAGTTGAATCTAATCTATCTAAAAATCTTTGATAATCTCCATTAACTATTTCACCCATTAGCCAAAAATCATTTTTTAAGTGTTTACATCTATCTTTTAATTGATTAAAGAAATTTAAATCAATTTGATCTGCCGCATCAAGTCTAAGCCCATCAATATCAAATTCTTTTATCCACATTTCTACAGCATTTAACAAATGGTCACAAACATATGAATTTCTCAAATTTAATTTTACTAAAGATGTATATCCACCCCAAGTATTATATGAGAATCCATCGTTTCTATCATTGTTAGAATTGAAATTTAGACCATTAAACCAGTCACAGTGATAACTTTTTTCTCTATATTTTTGTAAGTCCTTAAATGCCCAAAAATCACGCCCAACATGGTTAAAAACACCATCTAAAACTATTTTTAAACCCTGTTTTTTTATTTCCTTGCATAATTCTTTAAAATCTTCATTAGTTCCAAGCCTTGAATCAACTTTATAATAATCAGTTGTATCATAACCATGATATTTAGATTCAAATAATGGACCAAAATAAATTGTATCAAAACCCATTTCTTTAATATGTGGAATCCACTTATATATTTCTTTTAATCTATTAACAGGTTCTTTATATTCATTTTCAAATAAAGCATTACATAATCCTAGTGGATATATATGATAAACAATCATAAAACATCTTCTCCTCTACACATATATGAAAAAATAACTACACTCGAAAGAGAGTAGTTATTTTCTTATTTTGTTTTAATTATTCTTGAACTCCAGCTTTAACCATATCTAGATATTTTTGAGGGTTAAGTGATGCAGAACCAATTAATCCACCATCAACATCTGGTTGTTTTAAGAAATCAGCAATGTTTTCTGGTTTAACAGAACCACCATAAACAATTCTAATCTTTTCAGCTTCCATTCCATATAATCCTTCGATTACTTCTCTACAGAATTTGCATCTAGACTCAGCAATTTCAGCAGTAGCACTCTTACCTGTACCAATTGCCCAAACTGGTTCATAACCAATAACAATCTTAGCTAAATCTTCTTTCTTAACGCTCTTTAAGCCTTCAGTTAATTGTTTAGTTAAAACTTCTTCAACTTTTCCGCTTTCCATTTCATCAAGTGTTTCACCACAGCAAAGGATTGGCTTTAAACCATGTGCTAATGCAGATAAAACTTTCTTGTTGATTAGAGCATCATCTTCTTTAAAAATCATTCTTCTTTCTGAATGTCCTAAAATAACAAATTCAACATTTGTAGAAGTAAGCATCTTTGGAGAGATTTCACCAGTGAAAGCTCCTTCTTCTTCATAGTACATATTTTCAGCACCAATTCTTACATTATCTCCTTGTCTTTTAACAAGATCTCTAAGCATAATAGCAGGTGCACATACAACTGATTCTACTAAATCTTTTGAAGGAACTGCTTGACTTACTGAATAGATAAAATCAAGTGCTTCTTCTCTAGTCTTATACATTTTCCAGTTTGCAATAATAATATTCTTTCTCATTTTTAATTAACTCCTTAAATTATTTATCATCTACACAAGCGATGCCTGGTAGTTCTTTACCTTCTAAGTATTCAAGTGAAGCTCCTCCACCTGTTGAGATGTGGCTCATCTTAGAAGCATATCCAAGTTGTTCAGCAGCAGCTGCACTATCTCCACCACCGATGATTGTCTTAGCTCCACTTAAGTTAGCTAATAATTCACATACACCGATTGTTCCAGCAGCGTAATTCTTCATTTCGAATACACCCATAGGTCCATTCCATACAACTGTTTTAGCACCAGCTAATTCTTTCTTGAATAAATCTAATGTAGCAGGACCAACATCTAGACCCATATCATCTGCATCAAATTTATCAATAGTCTTAACTGTACCTTTTGTATCTTCAAATGCTTTGTTGCAAACAGCATCTACTGGTAAAATTAATTTTCCTTTACCTTTAGCAAGTAAATCTTTTGCTAAATCAAGTTTATCATCTTCGCAACGAGATGCTCCGATGTTATAACCTTCAGCCTTTAAGAATGTGAACATCATAGCTCCACCGATTAATACTTTATCAGCTTTGTCTAATAATGCTTCAATAACACCAATCTTATCAGATACTTTAGCTCCACCTAAGATTGCTACATATGGTCTAACTGGATTATCAACAGCTCCACCAATGAATTCAATTTCTTTTGCTAGTAAGAAACCAGCAGCAGTTTCTTTAACGTTAGAAGCAATACCAACATTTGATGCTGCAGCTCTATGTGCTGTACCAAATGCATCATTTACAAATAATTCTCCAAGGCTTGCCCAGTAAGCACCAAGTTCTGCATTATTTTTAGATTCTTTCTTAGTTTCTGTGTTAGTAGCTAAATCAAAATCTTCATAACGAGTGTTTTGGAACATTAGGATTTCGCCTTCTTTTAAGTTAGCAGCTGCATCTTCTAATTCTTTACCTCTTGTAGCATTGATGAAGTTAACTTTCTTACCGATTAATTCTTCTAATCTCTTAGCAACTGGTGTAATATCGTTTTTAGCGAAATCATCAGCACTCTTAATTCTTCCAAGATGAGAGAATACGATAGCTTTTCCTCCATTATCAATTACATACTTGATAGTAGGTAGGGCAGCTCTAACACGTGTATCATCAGTGATGACTCCGTTTTTCATAGGGACATTGAAGTCAACACGAATTAAAACTTTCTTTCCTTTAACATTTAAATCTGAAACAATTTTTTTCATGAATAAATTCCTCCATTTTCTTTTTTATTCCATAGAGATTATAACATTTATACGTAATCTTTTCTATATAAAAATTATAAATTTTTAATTGTTTACGTTTTCAACATCTAAATTATTGAAATAACTTATTATGATTTTCGCATTACTAATTATTCTGTTAAGCTTATCTAGTTTTATATTAAAAGTCTTAACAATGCCGTTTTTGAACTTTATAATTGTTTTACCATAGTAATCAATTACTTCATCTATCTCTATATAATTTATCCAAATACAATCATATGCCTTATACGTTTTTATAGGGAGTAAAACAATACTATTACATATAAAAATAGGAATATTAGTTTTTATATTTAAAACTTTTTTAATTAATTTATTATAGTTATAAAAATCTCTAATTCTAATATTAAGCATTTTATTAATTACTCTAATTCCATCTATTTTTTCTATATAATTCATTTTTATAAAAAAAGACCGAAAGATTTCTTTCAGTCTATAATCCTTTCTAAATTTTTATCTAAATTGAAAATGTATTTCTTATTAATTGAAATATATTCTTCATCTTTTATATCATCTTTCAAACCAACAAAGAATTCTATTTTATTATCATCTAGAATTCCTATTATCTTCTTTCTGTCTCCTACTATTTCACTGCCTATTACTTTAACTAATAAATCTCCGCCTAAAGTTACATCAGTTAATCTAAAGCCAATGTATTTATCATTATCTTTAATGAAATTCATTTTACCTATGAAATTTGCACTAAACATATTAATAGGTTTATCTAATAATTCTATTGGTGTGCCTACTTGAATAATTTGACCTTTATCCATTAATACTATTCTATCAGCTAAACTCATAGCTTCTTCTTGATCATGAGTAATATAGATTGTAGTATTATTTTTTATGTTATGTAATCTTTTTATATCAAATCTCATATCAGCTTTAAGCTTTGCATCTATATTTGATAGTGGTTCATCAAATATAACTATTTTATTATCTAATACTAATGTTTTAGCAAGGTTTACTCTTTGTAATTCTCCACCAGATAGTTCACTTGGCTTACGCTTCAAATATGGCTTAATAGAAAGCATTTCAGCAATTTCATTAACTTTTAAATCAATTGATTCCTTATCCATTTTTTTAGCTTCTAAGCCAAAAGAAATGTTATTATAAACATTCATATGTGGATATACTTTTGAGTTTTGTTGCATATAGCTTATTCCTCTATTATATGGTTCTACATCATTAATAACTTTATCATTAATATAAATAGATCCACTAGTTGGTTTAATTAATCCTGCAAGCATTTTAACTAGACTAGTTTTACCACATCCAGAAGGTCCGACTATAACTAAAAATTCATTATCATTAATTTCTAGATTTAGATTATCTATAATATTTTCTTTATTATCGTATGATAATGTTAAATTTTGAAATTTAATCATAATAAAACCTCCTAACACTCTAATTATAGAATAATAATACTTTTTTTAAAAGTAATTTTAAAATTTTTCAAAAAATGTCAGTAAAAAAATAGTTTCAAACGTATATATAGAGTAGAGGTGATACAAAATGGAATATTTAATCGATAATGATTATATGAATGACTTGAAACAAATAAAAGAAACTATTAAACAAAATCAGAACAAAGCAATGGTTGTCGTTAATAGTGCTATGATTATGACTTATTATGAAATAGGTACTATAATCAACAAACGTAAAACTTGGGGTAGTAAGTACATTGAACGACTATCTAACGATTTGAAAGAATATGGCAAAGGATATTCACGTGATAATCTATATAGAATGTCACAATTTGCAAGCATATTTTCTGATAACGAAATTATGGAACAGCCTGTTCCACAAATTCCTTGGAGTACATTAATTGAAATTATACACAAATCAAAAACTCATAAAGAAATGTTGTGGTACATTAATCAAACACATAAATATGGTTGGTCTAGATCACAAGTTTTACAAAAATTCAAGGAACAAGCCTATGAACGTAGCTTAATTGAAACTGAAACTTCTACTCCTATTAAGAATAATAATCAAATTAAAGATGTATTCAAAGATACCTATGTTTTTGAATTTTTAAATAAAAACAATCCTAAAACAGAAAAAGAGTTAACAAATTCTATTATTGATAATGTTGTAAAATTCATTCAAGAGGTAGGAAAAGACTTCGCTTTTGTTGGGAAAGAATATAAATTAATTGTCCCTGGAGGTGATTCTTTTTATATAGATATATTAATGTATCATTTAGAACTTAGGTGTTTTGTTGTTATAGAAATAAAAAATAGGAAATTTAAACCACAAGATTTAGGTCAACTATTATTTTATGTAAAAGCAATCAATAACTTAAAAAGAAAACAATTTGATAACGAAACTATAGGCTTAGTGTTATGTAAAGATAGTAATAGCTTTGTAGCTAAAAATACGTTAGATAGCATTAATGCTAATATAGGTATATCTAAATATAAGATATTTGAAGAATTGCCTAGTTATTTAGAGAAAAGGCTTAATGAAGAGAAAAAATAGCACATTTCTGTGCTATTTTTTATTCACCTATTAGTAGTTTATATGGTTCAACCTTTCTAATCTTTAAGCTCATTAGTATAGCTGAAATAACAGCAAGTACGATAATGAAGATTATTGTTAGAATTGGATAGTAGATTGGTAGATTCATTGTACACTTCATAATTCCGAAGCTTCTCATCATTAAACCAATGTATGGAGCTGCAATAATACTTGATATAACTGTTCCTATTACAGTACCAACAATAATTGTAGGTAAGAATGATAATACATTTTGTATAATTAAATCTTTCGATTTAAAGCCAATAGCTTTTAAGATACCATATTCATATCTTCTATCAAATATGATAGTCTTCATTAATAAGTATAATACTAGAATAATTACTGTTGCTGTAATTGCTGCAATAACGATTAACATTAAGTTAGCAATTCCAACAAATGTTCCAATTTGACTTTCAATGATTTCATCAAAGACAATTGTTGCACTAATCTTTTCACCATATTCTTCTTTTAATGCATCAATGATAGGTCTAGCTTGACCGTCTTTTTCTGTATCAAACCAAATGGAAGCCTGGTTAACCTTCTCTATGTCATAAAGGTGAGCAAAAGCTTCTTCTGTCATAATAGCTTCTCTACCTTCGTTATTAGTAGATTGCATAAATCCAGTGATTAAATATTCATATTCTTTTTCACCAAATACCATTTTAATTGTATCGCCTTTTTTATATCCATAACTCTTAGCATATTTTCCTGAAATAACTATTTCATTATCATATTTTGGAAGTTTTCCTGAATATACACAATCTGTATTGTCAAATCTTGATGTATCATCAATTGCCATAGTATAGAATCCTAAATAGTTTTCGTCATAAATAGTAGTTCCTGTAATTACTCTAACAGTTTTAGGTTTTACATTTTCTGTATTTTCTAATTTATGATATACTTCTTCTCTAATAGAAGAATCTACTGCTACTACACCATTACATAGTTCACTAGTTAGTAAACTTAATTTAGGTTTAACACTAAAGTTTTGAAACATTATAAATGCTATAATCATTAAGAAACTTAAGAACATTACTACTACAAAACTAATAATGTTTTGTTTTAAATTTTTGAATGTGTTCTTTAAAGATAATCCCATATTTAAGCCAAATTTAGTTTTATCAAGTGGTGCATGATTTTTCTTAAATGAATGATTTGAAACACCATCTCTTAAAGCTACGATTGGTTCAATTTTCTTTAATTTTCTGCTTGATAATAAAGTAATTAATATTACAAATAGAGGGATAATTACTACTGTTAAGATTGTTGCGAAGATACTGAATCCTGTACAATAAGGAATACCTGATTGGGCTACTAACATTGGAGTAATTATGTTCATGAATAAATGTCCTAGAATTACACCAAGAATTAGTGAAATTGCTGTAATAGATACAAATTGAACAAGTAAGCTTCTCTTTAAATCTTTTGAAGTATAACCCATAGCTTTTAAAGCTCCAAGGCTCTTCATATTTTCTTTTACATAATTTGATATATTATTAAATATCATCAAAAGTACAATTAATATTACTACTATTGCTGTTAATAAGAATGATATAAAGAAGATCATTGAAATAAATGTACGTGCGTTTAGTGTCGTTGCTAGTGAATGACTTCCTAGAAGTGCTCCTGTTTCAACAAAGATCTTGTTTTGCAATCTTGAGTTTGTAATATCAATATCAACACCATCTTTATAATTAACATTAACCATGAAACCTTTTGTATCTGGGTTATCAGCTAGAATTGTATTATACATTTCATCGCTAACTACAAATAGATATAAGTTCATATTGTAACTACCAGCATCAATATTATGAATATATCCTCTAATAGTAAATGTATAACTCTTATTTGGATACTCTATAGTATAAGTATCTCCGATATTGAATTTACCACCAGTATGAATATGGTTAGGTAAATAAATATAATTATCAGTAATTGAAGTATCTTCTTTTAGTATTTCTGTTTTACCAATCTCCTTATCGAAAATAGAACTATTACCAAAGAAGACATATGGTGTTACTTTACCACCATTAAATTCGATATCTGTTTGATAAGTTAGAATATCTGTATATTCATAACTTTCAACTTCATCTATATTCATTATGCTATCAATATATGATTTATTAATATTTTTTGCATCCGAACATGAATATAAATAACCATTACTTGTATTTAATCTTTTTGCTTCTTTATTTGCGTTTTTAGAATAATCATTGGATAGTATAAATGATAAGCAAATAAACATAGAAGCTATTGTTATTAATAATAGGATACAGATTGATAATCCTTTATTCTTTCTTATGTTTGACTTTGCTAGTAATAGACTTTTCATATTACCACCCCATCATATTTAAGAAATCTCTTAGTTTTTGATGACGTTCCTTATCACCTGATACATATTTGCCTAAATCGCATACTCCAGCGATTTCGCCGTCCTTTAAGTATATTATTCTATTACCACGTCTAGCACTAGACATATCATGAGTAACCATTACAATTGATTGTCCATTATTGTTACAATTTGTTAGAGTATCTAATACATCTTTTCCTGTTTTAGAGTTTAAGGCTCCAGTTGGTTCATCAGCAAATACTAGCTTAGGCGAGTTAATTAGTGCTCTAGCGATACCTACTCTTTGTGCTTCACCACCAGATAGTTGGCTTGGAAATTTGTTCCATAATTCTTCATGAATATCTACACTAAGTAAGATTGCTTTAGCCTTAGCAACTACTTCTTTTTTATTCTTATTAACAAGCAATCCAGATACTAATACATTATCCAAAACACTCATAGAATCAATTAGATAAGTTTGTTGGAAAACAAACCCACAGTTTTCTCTTCTAAAATATGCAAGCTCATCAATTGTCATATCTGTAATTTCTTTTTCATTGAATGTGATCTTACCAAGAGTAGGTTTATCCATTCCTGATAAAGAATATAGTAATGTTGATTTGCCAGCACCACTAGCTCCCATTATAATTGTGAAGTCACCTTCATAAATTTCTAAATCTAAATTTTTTAGTACATGTTGTTGTAAGCCATTATTAGAAAATGATTTACAAAGTTTTTCTGTTTTAATAATATTTTTCATATTTTCTACTCTCCTTACAACTCCTATAATACTCTTTTAATTCTTAACCGTCTTTAATTAATTCTTAAATATTTCTTAAATCGTACGAATATATAAAACTACTCCAAAACCAGGCTTACTATTATATAATTCTAGTTTTCCATTCATTTTATCCACAAAATAATTTGCTAAATGTAATCCTAAACCTGCACCATCTTCATCAGTGACATTACTTCCTCTTTTATACTTTTCTTTAAGTAAATTTATTTCTTCATCAAGTACACCAGGTCCAAAGTCACGAATATCTATTTTTAAGAATTCATTTTCTAAATCTATTTTTATTTCTATATTAGTATTTGCGTATTTATATGAATTTGTAAAAATATTATCTAGTGTTTGTTGCATACGCATCTTATCTATATATATATTACAATTAGGTATATTATAATCATTTAATTTATTTAAATAATCGGCATTCTTAATTAAATCATTTAAAATACTTGAATTATAATTAGATGGATTAACATCTATTTCTGTTATTTCATTAATAGATGAATTAAATAAATTATCTACTAATACTTTTATTTGATCTGTTTTAACATTAATTTGATTAAAATAATCTTTAGTTTTACCATCTGATATTTCATAACCAATTTCAGAAGTTGATTTAATAGATGCGATTGGTGTTTTAATATCGTGGCTTAATTTTGCGATAATTTCTTTTTTATCATCATTAGCTTTCTTTTCCGCAATTCTTGCTTTTTTAAGTTCACTACGCATTAAATCAAACGATTCAGTAAAAGAACCAAATACATGATTTCTATCCATATATAGTGGTAAATCAAGGTTACCTTGAGCAACTCTTTCTGCAAAACCCTCTAAATCATTAAATGGCTTAATAACGCTCTTATGCATATAATATAAATAATATATAACTATTAAAAATTGAACTAATGTTACGCTACATATTACAAAAATAATATATACTTTGATACTCTTAATTTGTGTATTAGTATTATTAGAAATTAATACTTTACCAACTACTTCTTCATCAACTACTAAATCTAGTATTATATCATTATTTTGAATAGCTTCATTTATAGAATTAGATTTAGCATCACTAGTTTTATAAGTTACTGTACCATTATTATCTATAACTGTATATTCTAAAACATCACTATAAGAATTAGTATTACCATAATTACTTTCTATAGTTTTAACAACTTCATTTACTTTAATAGTATCTTGTTTAATTGTTCCTGCTTTATTAATTGCAAATAAACAAACACTTATTTCTATTATAAAAAGGATTGCAAGTGTGAATATAATTAGTTTATTTTTCATTTAGATTCACCTTCAAATCTATAGCCTTCTTTCCAAACAGTAATAATATATTTTGGATTATTAGGATCATTTTCTATTGCTTCTCTAATTTTTCTAATATGAACATTTAGAGTTCCATCTTGTGTGAATTTATCTTGCCAAACATTAATAAATAATTCATCTTTAGACACTAAACGTTTTGAGTTATTTGCTAGATATGCTAATAGTTTATATTCAATGCTTGTAAGTTTTACTAGATTATTATCTACATATATTTCTTTATTTATGTAATCAATTCTTAAATGGCCATCATTAAAATCTTTAGACTCATCTTTTTTAAATCTTTTTAAAACTGCTTTTACTTTTGCAAGTAATACACCTAGTGAATATGGTTTTTCTACATAATCATCCCCACCAATATTTAAAGCAATGATTTTATCATCATCTGTATTTCTTGCTGAAATAAAAATAATAGGAATATTAGTAGTACTTCTTAGTTCTTTGCATAAATTAAAACCTAAGCCATCTTTTAAATTTATATCAAGTAAGATTAATTCAGCATCATTTTCCTTTAAAAATTCTATGCATTCTTTATATGAATTAACCACATAAGTATTAACTTGAAATAAATTAAAATAATCTTTAGTGCTATTAGCTAGCATTTCTTCATCGTCAACTATTAGGCAATCGTATTTCATAAACTCACCCCACTACATTTATTTTATAATATTTCTTTTAAGAAATCTTTAAATATTTCTTAAATATAAAGAAAAATCCCTAGATTAGGGATCTATTCTTCACTATCTTTTTTTTCATCATCATAATTGAAGTTTCCAAAAACAAATTCTTCTTCATTTTTGTTTTCTTCTTCAACTACTTCGTTAACTTCAGTAACTTCATTTTCAATTACTTCTTCTTGAACATTTTCTTCAGCTACAGCTTTATTAACAGTTTCTGTTTCTTTTTTAAATGCTTTTAAATCTTCTTGGAATTTCTTTGTATCTTCGCTAGTTTCTATATTAGCTTTTTCAAATGAATCTTCAATAGTTTGATTTAAGATTTTCTTTCTTCTTTCTTCAAATGCTTTTTCTTTAGCTAATTTCTTTGCTTGCTTTTCAGCTGGCATTGCTTTAACTTTTTCAATATATTCAACATGTTTGAAGTATAATTCTATAAACTTTTTAACATCTTTAGCTTTAATTAAACAGTAATTACCATAAACATCAATTACATAAGCTCTAAACTTTCCAATCTTTTTTGTGTTAAGTTTTGCTTTAAGTTCATTTAAATTGATAACTGTTTCTAAAGAATCTCTAGGTGAAATAACTATTTTTTGGTTATAAGGAATATTACGTTCTTCTTTATAAACTCTTAAATAATCATAATCTCTATTTTTATGTTTAAAACCAAATCCTCTAATCTCAACGCTATGGAATCCATTATTAGCTATAGTCATCTTAACTGATTCATCACCAGTCTCTGAATCTGTTTCAATACGAGAAACAATATTAATAGTCTTAGTTGAAATCTTTCTTTCAAATAAGAATTGTTTAACAAATAATCCTACAATTAAAACTACTAATAATATACCAAACACTACAACAAAATATGGTGTAT
The DNA here is from genome assembly GCA_024694145.1 of bacterium. GTDB lineage: Bacteria > Bacillota_I > Bacilli_A > Acholeplasmatales > JAEDCM01 > RGIG10196. The sequence goes on from JAILKD010000090.1 coordinate 25,832, forward strand.
TCTTTTCACTAAAAAATTCATAAAACATAATCATTACCCCCTTATAAAAAGTAATATGCCCATAATATCTAATTATATTATATCTTT
>JAILKD010000004.1 GCA_024694145.1 bacterium
TGATAGTACCACGGTGCGAAAGTAGGAAGTTGCCAGGCAATCTCTTTATTTGCCTACATAGCTCAGTTGGTTAGAGCACCTGACTGTTAATCAGGGGGTCCTAGGTTCAAGTCCTAGTGTGGGCGCCATTTTTATTTATAAGGCTTTTAAGCCTTTTTTATTTTATTTATTATTAAAATATTTAAGCAATAAAAAAAGGCGAATTTTCGCCTTATTTTTATTTTTCTCGTCTATCCTTACCAATGAAGAAGTATGCTCTAAGTTCTGGACCACAGTGAGATCCTATTGTAGGTCCCATTAATGTAATATATGTATCTTTAAATCCAATTTCATTTTTGATTCTATCACCAAACTCTTGTGCTTTTTCTATGCAGTCAGCATGACAAATATATAATGTTTGATTTTCTGGATTAATTACTTTTTCTTTTATATCTTCTATTATTTCATTTTCACTTTTCTTTGTTCCATGACACTTTTTATCAATATAAAGTTTTCCTTCTTCATCAACTTTTAATATTGGATTAATGTGTAATAATTTACCTATAATGTATTTACTCTTTTTAAGTCTTCCACCTTTATAGAAATATTCAAGAGTAGGAGTAGTATAATTTGTATTTATTAAGTATCTAAATTCTTCAAGCTCTTTAAATGCTTCATCCAAACTTAATCCTTTATTTCTAAGTTCAACTGCCTTAACTAATATCATACCAGTACCTAGGCTTGCGAATAATGAATCAAGAACCTTAATGCCCTTTTTCATTTCTTGTGCACGTAAGACTGCATGTTCATAGCAAATAGAAAGTCCACTTGATAAACAGATATGAAGTATTGGACCATCTATAGTCTTCCAAACCTGTTCAACATCATCACCATTATATGAACCTGTTTTACTAAGTATTCCTTCTCTAAATCTTTTATAAAAAGCGTTCTTAGTTTCAAATTCCATATCATCAGCATATTCTTTATCACCTTGAACATATTTGATAGGAACAAGTTTAATATCGTTTTTTGTTAAAAACTCAGCTGGCATATCGCAACTTGAATCACATGTAATATAAAATTTTTTATTCATTTTTATCACCCGTAAATATTTTAATATTTAAATAAAAAAAATACAATCACTTTATCCTGAAATTTACTCTAATGTTTTATAATCTATTCTACTAGCATTTATTTTTATTCTACTAGGAGTAGAATTAATTAAAAAATGTTGTTATAATAATTTAGGAGATGATTAAAATGATAGATATTCATACTCATATTTTAACAGGTGTTGATAATGGCTGTAAAGATTATAGTGATGCCGGAAAGGTCGTACTTAAGGCAAAAAGTGAAAATGTCACTGATATGTTTTTAACACCACACCAAAGAAGTTATGCAGGTTATGATGCAAATGGACTAAAAAATATATTTAAAAAATTTGGTGAGTTATTTAAAAAGTATGGTGTTGATATGTATTTAGGTGCTGAAATAGAATATAGTCGTGATGCACTAGTTAAAATATTTTATAAGAAGCTACTTACAATGAATGATACTAATTATGTTTTAATGGATTTTTTAGATAGCCAAGAAGAATATGATATTATTGATGTTATTAAGGAATATAAAAACCATAACTATTGTTTAATCATTGCCCATGCTGAATATTTAAATTTAAAAGAAAAAGATTATCTAAAAATTAAAAATAGTGGTGCATTAATTCAAATTGATGCTGAATCTATTTTTAATAAGAAATATAAAAAGATTATTGATTATTTACTTAGTGAACGTTTAGTTGATTTTGTTGCATCAAATATTCATTCATCAAATGTTAATTACGTAATGGATAAAGCTTTTAAAGAAGTAAGTAAAAGATGTAATAAAGATTATGCTGATTTAGTATTTAATAGAAATGCTAAGAATTATTTAATACTAAAAAAATAATAATATTGATTAAATTTATAATTTAATGTATAATACATAAATGTAGTGTTGATAAAGAAGTAGTAAGAATAATGAATAAATATAGTAGAGAATAAGTGTCACCGGCTGAAAGCACTTTGTGTATTTATATTCTGAATTCACCTTTTGAGCTAATCGTAGACTCGCGTTAAGAGTATTTGAGGGCTAGAATATTAATTCTAGAACTAAGGTGGTACCGCGTTAATAACGTCCTTAGAGAAATCTAAGGATTTTTTTTATAGATAGGAGGAAATATATATGGAATTAGAAAATGTTGAAAAAGAAGCCACAGAAGAAATAGAAGCTTGTAGCGACTTAGATCAACTAAATGAAACAAGAGTTAAGTATTTAGGTAAAAAAGGCTTAATTCAAGGATTTATGAGTAGAATGCGTGACTTATCTAATGAGGAACGTCCTAAGTTTGGTGCACTTGTTAATAAAATTAAAAGTGCAGTTGAAGAAAGAATAAAAGCTGCTCAAGAAAAGTTGGAAGAAAAGAAAATTAATAAAAAGCTAGAAAGTGAAGCAATTGATGTTACACTACCTGGCTATAAATTTAACACAGGTGTAATTCATCCATTAATGCAAACAGTCGAAGAAATTGAAGATTTATTTATTGGTATGGGTTATGAAATTGCTGAAGGACCTGAAGTTGAAGAAGACTTATATAACTTTGAATTATTAAATCTTCCAAAGGATCACCCTGCACGTGATATGCAAGATACTTTCTATATTAATCCTAATACATTACTTAGAACACATACTTCTCCAGTTCAAGCTAGAACTATGCAAGCTAAAAAAGGGGAACCAATTAAAGTAATTTGTCCTGGCAAGGTTTATAGGAGAGATGACGATGATGCAACTCACTCACATCAATTTATGCAAGTTGAAGGATTAGTTTTAGGTGAAAACATTTCTTTAGCTGATTTAAAAGGAACACTTCATGAAGTAGCTAAAAAAGTATTTGGTGATGAAAGAACAATTCGTCTACGTCCAAGTTTCTTCCCATTTACTGAACCAAGTGTAGAAGTAGATGTATCATGCTTCAAGTGTAATGGTAAAGGATGCCCTATTTGTAAGAATAGCGGATGGATTGAAGTATTAGGTGCTGGTATGGTAAATAATAACGTACTTAAGATGAATGGTTATAATCCTGATGAAATTCAAGGATTTGCTTTTGGTATCGGTGTAGAAAGATTTACTATGCTTAAATATGGTATTGAAGATATTAGAAATTTCTATATGAATGATACAAAATTCTTAAATCAATTTAAGGGGGTAAAATAAGATGAAAACTAGTTTAAATTTTGTTAAAGACTTCGTTAAAATTGATGAAACTAATGAAGAATTATATAAATTAATGTCTTT
>JAILKD010000029.1 GCA_024694145.1 bacterium
ATTTCTTAGTTAAAAACATAAAATTTTTGAGAAAAACTAAAAAAATAACTCAAAAAGATTTATCTGAAATACTTGGAATAAGTTTACAAGCAGTTGCAGAGGAAAAGTGTGTATTTTCAATACCCAAAATTACTCTAAAACATAAGAGTTTATTTCTCTATTAAATTTAACTTCGCTATAATATCCATACTCATATAATGCACAATTTATATCGGATATTATATATTGAAATGAGCGTTTACTGATGGAGCAAATATTATTTATAAATATATTATAGTTTATTTGCCTTTTTGAAACTAAATATAAATATACTACTAAAACTCGCATTGCTCTATTCATTAAAACCACCCAACTTTATAATACTATACCATAACGCAATATATTTGCACTCTATTAAGATTTATAAAAAAGACTGTAATTAATTTTACAGCCTTTTTATTTTTAATTATCTAATGTTCCAGTATTAAAAAAATTATTTAAAGATTTTAGTTCTTCTTTCTTTCTAATTAAATCTCCTTTTGACATAATAGGCTTACCTCTTAATAAAAGTTGATTATTTACTTTAGATAATTCTTTTGGTCTTTTCATTAATTGTTCAATACCACTTATCTTTAAATCATTAGCTTTGATTAAATCATCATAAACATTATCTTCCATACAACATAGTTTAGCTACTCCTACTCCAGTCTCTTTTTCTATCCATTTCTTAGTAGTTGAAATTGTTGATTCTAATCTATGTTGGTTCTTTACTTTTAATTTTTCAATTTCATTAAAAAACTTCTTCCACCAAAATATAGTTTCACATCTATCTAGATTTTCTCCTCTAAGTGATGATGCATTAGCATTTACTTTCTTAAAATCTAAATTGTTATATAATATTTGTTTATATAATAAATTATATTCTTCTTGTGGAGTACTAGCTAAAAGTTCTCCTATTTCTTTTGCATTAGAGAAAAATCTTTGTTCTATACGTAACCAGGATTCTACTCCTTCATTTATTTCATAACTTGCTTTTATTCTTTCTAACATCTTATTGTAGAAAAGAATACAATTACTTCCTCTAGATTGTCCAAAATAAATACCTTGTCCATCTCCATCATCATATATTTTAGAAACTGTCTTAAATATTGATGTGTACCACTCTCTTTTAGCAAAATCTACAATGGTAGAAAATTTAAAGCCTTTATAATTAATTAAATCGCAAGCCAAGTCAATACGAGTGGCCCAACCATGAAAACCATTTATTAAATAGTCTAGCCATACATTCCAAGATAAATCAAACCTTTCTTCAAACTCTCTACAAGCTTGTCCTGAAAATACTAAAGACATATAATAAAACTCTGTGGATCCATCTATATCTTTATTTAAATCTTTGTAAAATGAATCTTCAGAATCAAACCATTTTTTATATTCTTCATATGAAATTCTTTTTGTATCAAGTGAGCCAATACCAAATTTCATATATTGTCCAAAAAAGATTATTCCTTCTTGTCTATAATTCTTTCCACTATATGGAGTCCATTCAACTTCTTCATTTAATATATTTAATTTCTTTAATATATATTCCTTAAAAAATTTTAATGCATATATTCTTCTATCATCTTTTGAACTGGATACAGGTAATATAATTGGAATGTTTATACTTAACCAGTCTATACATACATTATTCATTTCATTCATTCAACATCACCATCTCCCTAAAAAATATTAAGTTATAACAAATCTATATTTATTGACTTATACCAATAAGTAATGTAAAATATAACTAACAGCAAAGGCTGTAGCAGTGATATATAGTATACCACTAGCTGTAGGAGAGGATTCTCCTATTTTTTTATTATATTATGATATTTTTTAGGATAAATTAACTTTTTATCAGTTGCTTCTAAATTTCTAAATTTCACTTTTATAGGTCGCCTATAAATACCTGTTAAGATATCAGAATTAACATCTTTATTAGGAACAACAATAATTTCTCCTGAACGAACTTCATCTATTTTATCATTTACAAATTCATATTTATTTGTTTTTTTATTAAACTTATCTAAAGATGTAATTGTTCTTACCCAACAATTTTTACTCCTTTTATTATATGCAGAAACAATTACTAAATGAAATCGCTTAGTACCCTCAGCATCCTTATTCCAATGATAATCTTTTAATTTATAAATTTTACGCATTGTTTTTCTCCTTTCTATTACTCATCTCATGAAGAATAATACTAAAATAAATTATTTTCCATAAGCCATAAATGGCTAATACAATTAAAATAAATATAGTTGCAAAATCCATAATTATTTATCCTTTCATGTAACATTATTAATTTTATTTCATCCTTAAATGGATGTATTTTTTTTCATCCTTAAATGAATGTATTTTTTTTCATCCTTAAATGGATGTATTTTTTCTTTTGGAACTTTTAGTATTTCTATCTATACCAAAAACTATCTGGTTTTCCTTTGCATAATTCTATATACCAGTTTTTAAAACTAATAAGAATTATGCTAAAATCATGGCTTTCATAATATTCTTTAATTTTTTTGATAATGCTTTCTGTCCTTTTCCATTTTAAATCTTCTAATCTCATTCTATAATCATTGTTTGCAACAATAAAATCTAATCTATCACTTCTATAAATAAAAAGTATGTAAGATATTTCATTAATAATTTCTTCCAAACTTAAATCATGAAAACTCCACCATTGAATCCTCTTTTCTTTCTTATTCTTTATACATCTATAATACTTACATTCTCTTTCTTTCATAAGTATCATCTCTCCTTTTCTAATAAGCTTTCTACAAGTCTATCAACTTGTTCAATGGCCTTATCAGGATAAGGCATTAAATTTAATGTCTTTATTAATTGTTCATAAAGAACTTGTTGTTGTTCATTAAGCTCTCTCATAAAAATGTATCTCCTTATTATTAATTTCTAATATAATATTATGGTCCAAGCACCATTTATTAATATTTTCTCTTGATACTCTTTCAAATAGTAATTCATCATATACTAATTCAAAAGTTTTTAATTTCTTACTTTTGATTTTCTTATGTGGCTTCTTAAAATAATTTCTATATGCTACTAGAAAATCGCCTTCATTTGTTTTATATATATCTACAACGTTCATAATCATTCTCTCCTTAATAATGTTTTCATTAATGCTTATATTAATATATAGTGCATACATAGATTACTAATTACATTATGTATATTACTATAATACGCGTACGCACACACACGTGTCCTCGCACCCACGTAGGTAATATTTACTAGTAAATATTTAAAAGTGAGGTATAAACAAGGCTATATAGTATAGCGCCTTTCCAGGGCCATACGGCCCTTCACTTGATAAGGCTTATAAAATATTAGAATAGCTTGTTTTGTTAAATTCTTACTGTATTTGGTAATGTATCTAAAAAGCGATACATTATTTTTTCTAGCTCTGGAGTAGCTTTACAATTATTGTGATCTTCTTCATTCATATAAAACTGTCTAATATTTTTTGTAGAACTAATCTCACATGTAGCAATTCTCTCAGATTCTTTTTTTACAAATATTAATATCGTTTTTTTCTCAGCATATTTCTTATAATATTCAGCTGTAATTAAACATTGATTTAAAACATCAGCTTGTTCTTTTATATCTTCTAAATCATAAGGGAAATATACTATATATGTTCCATCATTATAATTATATTTTTTACTGATGTTTTTCTTTTTGGATAAATCTTTCTGAATCTTCTTAATTGTATCTTGTTCTTTAGCTAATTTTTTAATAGCATTAATTTCAGCCATAACTTTATTATGAGCTTTAATTAAATCTTTTGGATATCTCCAATATGGATCATTAAAATCTTTTTTTAATTGGATGCACATCTTTTTATAGTCTTTATAATAAGAAATATCATTTCTTTTTAAAACTTGATTATTTAGATATTCTTCTAAATGAATATCACTATAAAAATAATCAACAGCACGTTTTGCAGCTTTATATGAAACATTTTCTTTTACTGCTAATTTAATAGCTCTAATATCCATATTTTTTATATCTTTATTATCATTAATAAAGTGGAAAATGTTATTGTTAAGATTATATTTAAGATTATTGTCTGTTACTAATGATTCTTGATTATTCTCTATTAGCCATTCAATAACACTTACTTTATCTTTATGTTTCCACGCTAAAACAAAATATTCAAAAATAACTTCATATCTATTAGATTTAATTTTTCTAATAAGATATTTAAAATAAGGCTCTAATTCAATTAATTTATTTCTAAATGATTCAATATCAAATTGATAAGAAAGATTAATAATATATTTACTATCAAATTGATAGAAATCGCCTAATTTTACGATTTTTTCTCCATAATAAGGCATTGTTTCTTTTTCACCTGGAAAAGCCACTAAATAGCCACCCATAGGATTTTTTCTTAAGTTATCTCTAATATATTTTTCTTCAGTTCCATCAAGATACATTACATGTTCATATACATCTATTTTCTTATCTTTATACTTTGCATAATACCAGGCAGTTATATTATCTTCATTAAAATCAACAACTACTTCATAATCACATTTATGAGCCATTATACTAAACCTCCAAAAAGATCAGATTCATAATAAGAATTAAATTTCTTATCATTTTCTTCTTTAATTTTTTGTTTTACGTGTTTAGCAACAATTCTTTCAGTCTTTTCAGCTATATCATTATGTACTGGTTCTTTTTGTTTTGTATCTACAACATCTAACCAATAATCTCTGGCCCAAGAAAAAACAGTATTATCTTCTATACAGGCACAGCCATTTATAGCTTCTTTCTTTGCTTTATCTTTAATATAATTCCACATTCCATCAACACTATTATTTTCTTTTTCTAAAATAGCATTTCTTAAATATTCATCACTATTACATAATTCTTTTAAATAATCACAAACTATTTGACATTGTTTGTCTTTACTAATTAATTTTTCTTCTAAATTCATAAAATTGCTTCTCCTTTTATTGACATAATTTTTTTATATGATAAAATACTAATATAGAAAGTATTTGACTGATAAAAATAATCAGCATTTGACATTTTAGGATTACCTAAAAAGTACGATTTACTTTCTATTTTTTTTTGCTTCTTCTTCAATATAACGAGCTTTACGCCTAGAAGCTTTTTCTCTTGCTTTATTAGCAGTATCAACATCTACTTTAAAATTAGCATTATTAGAATCAAAAACATCCTTATTATTAATTTCAGCAGACCTATGCATTCTACCTAAAATATTATTAGATTCATAAACAGGATGCATTTTTTGATTGCGTTTACTTTCAGGATCATCACTTGTTAAACCTAAAGAAATATACTTACCATCAACTTCATCAGCAATAACATGAAAATGACCATGTTTTCCTTTTTTGGCTTTCTTAATCTTTTTAATAGGAATATCATCATAAACAATATCACTCCTATTATGATGTGTAACTTTTTTATTACTAATATTATTCTTATTATTAGACTTTTCCTTTTTATAAGTCAAAAATAACAATCTCCTTTCTTTAAAATTCTTCTATATCATCTGGATCTTCTTCATCTTCATTAATTACAGTGAAGAATCTATCATATAAACCAGTTTCTTTTAATTCTTCAACAGTTGGAACAAGTCCACTCCAATTCTTTCTATTTTCTACTGATCCATTACTATTACTTCTCATATAATCATAGAATGGAGATAAATATGTAGAATGATATAATCTTTCTTTGTTTTCATCCGATAATTCTATTTGATTTAAATAGAATTTACATTTTTGTTCATATGGATTATCATCACTTCCTAAATAGGAAATCATTTTATAATAATAAAATTCATCAAACCAGGAACATATTTTAGATAGTCTTAATTGACAATATCTATAAAAACTCATTACTCCTGTATAATCACTTCTTTTTCTTCTTCTTATAGAAAATCTATTGGACCTCTTAAATAAAGGTCTTTTTTTATAATAAAATTTCTCTATTCTAGATGAAAAATAATTTAATAACCAGTCAAAAGGAATCCTAAATAAATGTAACAATAAAGGATATTTTGATATTTTATCTTCTATTGTTAAAAACCATTCAGCATTACCTCTACACATTTTAGCTACTTGGTCTTTTTGCTGATAATCTACAAATACTTTTACATTTCTATTAAGTGCATGGCTTATTGTAGAAAAGAATATATTTACACCATTATCAAAGTATTCTTTTCCTTTATCATGGCTATTACAAAACTTATCAAATTCTGATATAGCTATAACAATATATTCTTCTAAATCATATGATTCATCTTCATTAAATACACCCATCTCTAAATCGTGTTTTTTGAGCATTTTACAATAGTTTGCATGATATACATCATTTATACTATAATTACTAAAAAGCGCTGATTTTCTAAAATAAAGTGTCATATAAATCATTATGTAATATCCAAACTCTTCCCAGTCAGAATCAGTTAAAGATGCATCTTTAATTCTTTGTTCTAATTCAGCAAAATTGTAATCTGGATAATCAACAGCGAAGCCTGATAAATAACTTTCTAAATCATCTTGGAAATTCTCACAACTAGCTAAAGCAAACTGTGTCAAACTTAATGTTTTTCCTTTTCCTGGCTTTCCGTTAATAATTGTTGTTTGTGTTAAATCATATTTTACAAATGTCTTTAAAGCATTATAATTCTTTCTAAGTTTCTTTAATGCTCTATAATAGGCAAATAAAAATATAGAACCACCAATAACAACTATTTTTAATATAAAAGGTAATGATAAATAAAACTTAATTATATTTATTAATACTGAACCTATAACAGCTAAATCAAATATATGAAGTTCAGTATGAAACATTCTAACAACATATACTACAAGTCCAATTCCTACTTCAAATAATAAATAAGCAAATTGTGGCAATAAAGCAACAATTACAATTAATGTAAATGCTAATTTATTATTTTTTATCCAATTAATACAGATATTAAAAACCTTCTTAATAAAAGATATTATCTTATGCTTTATTTTCCTATATTTTAAATATATTTTCCCAAACTTAGATGTATGAATATCTTCTACTTCTCCATCTAAATAAAAGCTAAAACATGCATATAATATAATAAATAAATTAATAACAAAATTAAGCATAAATTGTAAAAATGTTTGTAAAAACTTAAAGAAGTTTCTAATAAAACTTAAAAAGTTTTTATTAATTGCTTCCTTTTTTTCAGCTTTACTCTTTTTAAAAAAATCAAATATGGATCTAAAGAAATTACATATCTTATCCCATATATTCTTTAAAACATCTATCTGATTATTACAAAAAATTTCAGGCGCACTTTTCCAATTATTTACATTGGTCCTTAAAGATAAACTTCTATCACTAAATTTTAAAAAATCATATTGTAACGCATTGAAAGATAATACTAAGAGAGCAACTATAAACAGTGCTATAATTACTCTCTTATTTGTTATTTTAAATATCTTTTCTTTCATAAAAACCACGCTCCAAAATTTTTAATTATAAAGTTTCAACAATATCACTATAATTTATATCAGAGTCAAACTCAAAAGCCCAATAAGTTGAACTATTATCTTTAACGCCTAAAAAGTAAAGTTCACTACTTGAAGCATAACAGCCGTAAATATAATAATAAGTATTATCTTTCATAAATCTACCTGTTGCAGACATAAATTTAGAACCTGAAGTGAAACCTCTATTATATAAAACACTAATTATAGAAGCCTCGCTTTCCATAACACTGTTACTATCAGTTATAAGAGTTATAATACCTCTAACACTATAAGCACCAAATTCAATAAAAATATTGTGTTTATATAATTGCTTTTGCTCAACAGATTCACTAAAATTAGTTTGAGTAATACTTAAATCGCAAGAGCAATTAGATGAATATATAATTTCATAATTTTCAACAACATTATTATCAGTATTTTTTAAAACACAATTAAATATTGAATATGAAATATCATCAACATCATAAAATGAATTTTTTCTAAATAATAATGTACCATCAACATCAGGTAAAGAAACATAAATAGAATCATTTTCTTTAAATACTTTATCTTCTTCTTCATCTAATGCAAAAGTATCATCATCATCAAATTGTTCAGCTTCAATAGAAACTACAGGAATGACTTTAGTTTTAACTTCACTCTCATTCTTTTTATTAATCGCAAATTTAGAAACAAGACTTATAATTAAACCAACTCCTAAAAATGCTAAAATTATTTTTAATATATTTTTCATTTTTTCTTTCCTTTCTTTTAAAATTTATTTATTCTTCTACAAAACTAACTGAGTCACTATAAATAGC
>JAILKD010000033.1 GCA_024694145.1 bacterium
TATTATTTCTTAACTTTAAAACTTTCTTATACTCATTTAATTTATTTAAATAATTCTTTGAAATTTGACTAATATTAATATCTAAAAACTTTCGTCTAACAGATGGACTATCATATACTAAATCTAAATCATTTGGACTAAACATAATAACATTATTAATACCAATATAGTCTTTTAATTGTTTTATTTCTATACCATTAATAAAGGCCTTTTTTTCCGTATTTAAAACAACTTTGTACTCTTTATTAGTATTAAGCTTAATAATGCCTAATTTTTCGTTAAAACTAATAAGATCACTATCATTATTAGTTCTAGGTGATTTTAACATAATAGAAAAATAAATAGATTCAAGTATAGTAGTTTTACCTACCGCATTCATACCTTTAAATATAACTATATTTTTATTAAAATTAAAACTATTATTTTTAAATAATCTAATATTTTTAAGTTCTAAACTTTTTATCATTCAATAATAAATTCTTTTTCTAAAATTACTACATGATAACCCTTATAAAGTTTTCTACCCCTACGGTTATCTTTCTCTCCGTTTATAATGGCATAATTTTCACTTAAAAATATTTTAGCCTCTCCACCAGATGAAATGAAATCAGCTATTTTTAATAATTGTCCTAAAGTAATATATTCAGTATAAATTGTTATTTTTTCCATATAAATCACCATAATTATTATAACATAATAAAATCAGTTGTCCACAAAATGAAGACAACTGAATATTTTAATTAATATTTTTAGCATATAGTGTTAATCCTAGTGGAATCATTATTTTTATTAATGTTTCAACATTTGGTTTAACAGCACAAGATTCTATTCTAGCAACAGAAGAATGAGGTATACCACATTTTAAAGCTAACTCTCTTTGTGTAATACCTAATTCATTACGCTTTTTTATAATTACACTAACAATTGATGCAAGAATTTCAATTTCTTTTATATCCTCTTTAATACTTTCATCAATATCACTTATATTCTTTTTATAATCTTCCCAAGTTCTCATAATTATATACCTCCATTTCTAATTAAATAATCTTTTATTTCTTTTTCAGCCTTAATTATTTCACTTTTAGGTGTTTTTTGAGTTTTCTTTCTAAACATATGAAGAAGAATGAATGTGTTATTATTAAAATAAAAATACATTACTCTATTATTACCTGGTCTTAACTCCCATATGTTATCTTTTATATGTTTTGTAATATTATTAGGAAGTTTTGTGCCATTATTTTTTAATAATTCAATACAATAATTAATTTGATTTAATTGAATTCTATAATCTTTATTATTAACTGAATTATTAGCAAGTTTAATTAAATCATCATATAATTGTGAATAACCATTCTTATCTTCATAAAAGATAACATTATACATATTAAAATAATACACTCCTTGCTTATTTATATGATAGCATTAATGCGTTCAAAAATCAATATTTAAATTTTTTTATAAAAAAACTGCTCTTTTTTTTTTGAGCAGTTTTAATATCATTAATTAAATTAATTTAATTTAACAGGTAGTATTACATGTAGTAAGTTTGGATATTCATCAGAACATACTACAAATGGTTTAATTTCACCTGTAAATTTAATTGCTACATCACTACTTGGTAAGCTTCTAATAGCATCTGTTAAATATTTAGAGTTAAATCCAATTTTAAGTACTGGACCTTCAATATTATCAATTGGAATAATTTCTTCAATAGCATCCCCTATTTCTTGGTTAGAAGAAGATATTTCAATTGTTCTATTATTTGTAACACTAAATTTAACAATACTATAATTTCTTTCTTTATCTTGTGGAGATAATAGAGAAACTCTATCAATAGCTTGCATTATTTCATCTCTATTAAATTTAGTAATTAAACTAAATTCAGATGGAACAATTTTTGATGTATCAGGATAATTTCCTTCTAGTAATCTAGTTTCAAAATATGTTTCTTTAATCTTAAATAATACTTTACTATTATCTATATAACAATTAAATGTTCCTTCATAATCTTCTAAAATATTTAATAATTCTTTTAATGATTTAGCAGGTATTACCATACTAAAATCATTTACATTATTTAAATTAATAACTTTTTTACTTAATCTATAACTATCTGTTGCTATTAAAGTTAATTTAGAATTTTCATTTTTAAATAATACACCAGTTAGAATAGGACGTTTTTCATTTACAGCTGTTGCAAATAAAATTTCTTTAACACTAGTTCTAAATGGAAATGATTCTAATTCAATTGGTTCTAAATCTCTATTTTTTTCATTAACAAATTTAATATCAGGATAATCTTCATAAGTCATAATATTTAATTTAAATTCAGATCTTTCTGATTTTATAATTAATAATTTATTTTCATATACGAACATTTCAATTTGTTTACTATTTATCTTTCTAATTATATCAATTAAATATTTACCTTGTACTAAACATCTACCTGTCTCATTAATTTCAATTGATTCACCACTAATTTTAGCTTGTATTGTAATATCTGAATTACATGTTGTAAGTAACATATAATCTTTAAAGACATCAATTTTAATTCCCATTAAAACTGGCATAGATGTTTTAGCTGGTAAAGCTTTTTGAATGATATTTAATTTGTTTAATAATTCATCACAATTAATTCTAAAATTCATTATTAAATCCTCACTATCTTTATTAATAAATGTTTAAATGTGGAAAAGTCAAAATAACATCTATATTCCACTATTTTATTATACCATAAATATGTTAAAAATGTTATTAAATATTCAACTTTTTCTTTATATTCTCCACAGCCATTTTTAATTCTTCATTAGTCTTTAAATCATTTTCTATCTTTTCACAAGCACTAATAACTGTTGTATGATCACGTCCACCAAACATAGAACCTATTTTTTTATAAGGTAGGTCATATATTTCTTTAATTAAATACATAGCAATGTGTCTTGGTAGAGCTATCTTTGCACTACGTTTAGTACTTATTAAATCACTAACAGTAATACCATAATATGAAGATACAACACTTTGAATATTTTCATATGTTTGAGTATTATTACTATATTTATTTGCATTCTTTTGAGCTTTAAGTAGTGAATTTAATGATTCTTTAGCTAAATCAAGTGTTATAGGAGAATCATTAAATACTGAATAGAAGAACACTCTTTTTAAAGCTCCCTCTAATTCTCTAATATTTGATGCAAAAGATGAAGCTATAAAGTTTAAAACTTCATCAGGTAGATCACTTTTATTTGATAATGTTTTTATTTTCTTTCTTAAAATATCTAATCTAAGCTCTAATTCTGGTGCTGTAATATCTACAGTTAAACCTTGATCAAATCTAGATTTTAATCTATCAGCCATTCCATCAAGTGAATTTGCTGGTCTATCACATGTTATAACAATTTGTTTATTTCTATCAATTAAAAAGTTAAATAATGTAAAGAACTCTTCTTGAGTTTTATCTTTACCACATAATATTTGAATATCATCAACTAACAAAACATCTATATCTCTATATCTATTGTGAAATTCATCAATTTTCTTTTGTTTTTCACTTTGAGATTGATTACATGCATGAATATAATCATCACAAAACTCTTTTGCTTCAATATATAATACTTTCTTATTAATATCTTTATCAAGCATATAGTTACCAATAGCTTGCATTAAATGTGTTTTACCAATACCAACACCACCAAAAATATATAGTGGATTAAAATGTTTACCAGGATTTTCAGCTGTTTGAATAGCATAAGTATATGCAAACTTATTAGATTTACCAACTACAAAGTTTGTAAATGTATAAGTAGCATCAATATTACCTGGTCTATATTTTGAATCTAAGTCTTGTTCAACAGATGTAGCTGTAACTTCCTCTTTATTGTTTATAGCTTGCATTTCTTCAGCACTTAAAAATTTTAAAAGGATTGTTTCAGTTGTATATTTTTTTAAATAACCATTAATCATGTTTATATAAAACTTGTTGATTCTTGATAATGAATATTCATCATCAGCAACAACATATATGTAACCATTTAAAAATTTTGAAATTTTTTTACCCTCTAATGATAACGCTTCAAATGAGTCTTGATCCAAAGCATTCTTCAAGTCATATATAACCTTATCATAGAGTGCTTGACAATCTTCAATCTTCATGTTAAGTTCACCCTCTATATTGTAAATTCCGCCACTAAAATAATAACATAGTTTTTATTAAAATAAAGAAAAACTTTTCAACAAAAAATGTGGAAAACTGTGAAACATTTAAGTAAATTTTTTTATAAAATGTGGAAAACTTTTACCGAAAAATATAGGGTTTATAAGCCTTTTTAAGCGTTTACAACAAACCAAATTGTTAATAAAAAGTTAAAAAATGGGTATAATTTTTCTATGAAACATTACAATTTTTTTACAATTAGTTTTAATAACAAGGTGTTCTATAAATATAATATATTATAATAAAGCCATTTTTACATTTTTTTTAAAATTATTATTGACATTACTCTTTAAAACAATTATAATAAAAGGGCATGGTTTCTAAAACAGAAAGGTGGTAATTAGCTATGGCAATGAAAAGAACATTCCAACCAAATAAGAGAAAAAGACAAAAAGCACATGGATTCCGTGAAAGAATGTCTTCAGTTGGTGGCCGTAAGGTAATCGCTAGACGTCGTTCAAAAGGAAGAAAAGTTTTATCTGCTTAATTTTATATAAAAAACTTGTACTACTTGAAAATATTTTGTTTTAAGTAGTATTTTTTTTGTAAAGGGAGTGATTCCTATAATAAGTAAAGAATATCACATTAAGAAAAGCCAAGAAATAGAAAAAATAATAAAAAACAAAAAATCTGTTGGTAATAAATATTTTGTAATTTATTCAATGGATAACATAGAAACCAATCATTATCGTTTTTCTATTTCTATTGGAAAAAAATATGGTATTGCTGTAAAAAGAAATTTAATGAAAAGAAGAATTAGGGAAATTATAAAAAACAATATGAAACTTATTAAAAACAAAGATTATGTTATTGTTGTTAAACCTACTTCAAAAGATTTAAATTTCATTGATATAGAAAAAAACATAATATATTTATTAAAGAAAGAGGAAAGTAAATGAAGAAAAGACATGTAGTAATGATTTTATTTGTTTTAGCTTTCGTGCTAATTCTTACTGGATGTAGTGGAACTGATAAATCTATGCTACCTATCTCTAACCCAGGAGCTAAGGGTGTAAATAGTGATGGATGGTTTGTATGGATTTTAGTTAGACCTATCGCATTCTTTATCGATAGATTCTCTATTGGTGGAGTTTTAGGTGTAGGTATTATTTTAACTACATTAATGATAAGAACTATCGCATGGCCAGTTTATGCTAAAACTAATGATATGTCACTTAAGATGACTTTAGCTCAACCTGAGATGACTAGAATTCAAACAAAGTATGCTAATAGAAAAGATCCTATTAGTCAACAAAAGATGCAAAGAGAAATGATGGCTGTATGGAAGAAGTATAAAATTAATCCACTAGGATGTTTAGTTGCTCCTTTGATTCAGTTCCCATTATTCATGGCTATGTATAATGCTGTTCAAAGATATCCTAATAAAGCATATACTTATGCAAGTGATGCTAAAAAATATGCTGGTGAAACAAAGACAGTTTGTACTTGGTTTAAGCATATGAATAATGATGGTGGTGATTTAAAGACTAAGTTCATGGGTATTGACTTATCTAAAGGTATAACTAATATTACTGAATTAGGTAAGATTAGTAATTGGGTTTATGTAATTCTTCCAATATTTGTAGGTATTACAATGGTATTATGCCAATTAGTAAGTCAAAAGAAACCTTCTTATGCTAAGAAAGCTTATCCAAATCAACAATCAAATCCACAAGCTGATCAAACTCAAAGAATGATGAAGTTTATGATTATATTCATGACAGCAATGATGGTTTTAATGTCATTTAGAAGTGGTACACTTGCCTTATACTGGGTTGTTGGTAACTTATATACAATTGTTCAAACTATTATTAATAGAAAAACAAATGAAATTAAATGGGAAAAAGCTCAATCAACTAACACTATTACTGGTGTAAAAGTTAAAGTTCAAAAGCCTGTTAAAGAAAAGAAGTTAAAACCAACAATGGCGCCAAAATCTAAATCTAAAGCTATAGATGAAGAAAAGACAACTGATTTAACAAAAGATGAAACATTAGAAGAATATAATAATTCAAATAAAGAAGAAATAGTAGATGCTGATTATGAAGAAATTGATAATAGCAACACTAAAGATGAAAATGATGAATAGTAGGAGTAATAAATATGCTAAGAGAAATTAAATTTGAAGCAAAAACAGATGAAGAAGCTCTAGATTATGCTTCTAAAGAATTAAATGTTGATAAAGATAAAATTACTATCGAAGTATTAGAAGAAACAAAAGGATTCTTAGGAATTGGAAGAAAAGCATTATATAAAGCTAGCTATGAAATAGATATTGTATCACTAGCAAAATCTTACATTGATAGCATTTTAAAAGGAATGAATATCGATTATCAAATTGAAGTTAGATGTAATGATGAAGAATTAAATATTGCTATTGAATCAAGTGATAATCCATTATTAATTGGTAAAGATGGTAGATGTTTAGATGCATTACTTACATTACTTAAGGTTTATATTCAAAGATTATCTGATGACTCAATTATGGTTGGTTTAGATATTGGTGGATATAGAGCAAATAGAAAAAGACAACTTGAAGTATTAGCTACTAAGACAGCTAAAGAAGTTGCTAAAACAAAAATTGAAGTTAAATTAAAACCAATGAATGCTTATGAAAGAAAAATAATCCATGAAAAATTAGCTGATTGGAGAGACGTTTATACAGAGAGCGAAGGAGAAGGCGCTGATAGAGCCTTAGTAATCAAACCTAAGAAATAATGGATATAAAATTTAAATTTCATTTTACAAGATATATTCTTTTATTTATGTTAGTATTTTTTATGATAAACGGAGTAGTAGAAAACATTATAATTAAAACAAAAATTAATGATTTTAAAAATAGTACTACACTAGTTTATACAGATGTGGAAAATGGCATAAAATATTATTGTGTTTCACGTGAAACATATGAATCATCGCTTAGACAAATAGATGGAAAAATGTATATCGGAAGCAAAGGAGATATAATAGTTAGACAATCATCTCCTTACCCAGAAATCCCAGTATTTCACCAATTAATGACATTTTTCATTGGTGGGCATGCTGCATATGTAATTGATAGTAAACAAACTATTGAAGTGAACGGTAAAGATAGCAATAATAAAGTAGACTATTATAACAATGATTGGTTTAATCAAAAAGAATGTATTGGACTAAGATTAAAGAATAAAAAAATTATTTATGATGTAACAGAAAGAGTTAAAAATAAAATAGGTGCTAAATATAATTATAGTTTTGTATTTGATAATGGTTATTACTGTACAGATCTTATGAGTAAATCAGTAGCTGAAGTGGATAAGTTTCATAATATAAATGATTTTTTGTTTACTACAACAAATGATCTTATCACAAGTTCTAATACAGAAATATGTTATTATCACTACATAGATAGTTCTAATATTAAGCATGTCTATTATATTGATTAGGAGATAAAAAAATGGTTGAAGTAGTTAAAAGATTATATAAAGAAAAAGAACTATTTAGTGAAAAAGAAATAGATTTAGTTGGATGGGTTAGAAGCAATAGAGCACAAAAAGAATTTGGCTTTATTATGCTAAATGATGGTTCTTTCTTTGAAAGTGTTCAAGTAGTTTATGAAGCTAATTTAGATAACTTTAAAGATATTCAAAAAATACGTAATGGTGCTAGCGTTCATGTTAGTGGTATAGTAGTATTAACACCTAATGCAAAGCAACCATTTGAAATTAAAGCTACTAAAGTAGAATTACTTGGAGATTCCTTAGAAGATTATCCTATTCAACCTAAAAAGCATACAAGAGAATTCTTAAGAGATGTAGCTCACTTAAGAAGTAGAACAAACCTTTTTAGTGCAGTATTTAGAGTAAGAAGCGTTACTGCTTATGCAATTCATAAATTCTTCCAAGAGCGTGGATTTGTATATGTTCATACTCCACTAATTACTGCAAGTGATTGTGAAGGTGCTGGACAAATGTTCCAAGTTACTACACTAGATTTAAATAATATTCCAAAGAATGAAGATGGATCTATTGATTATTCAAAAGATTTCTTCGGTAAGCAAGCAAATTTAACAGTTTCAGGACAACTAGAAGCTGAAACTTATGCAATGGCATTTAGAAATGTTTATACATTTGGACCTACATTTAGAGCAGAAAACTCTAATACACAACGTCATGCATCAGAATTCTGGATGATTGAACCAGAAATGGCTTTTGCTAATTTAGATGATGATATGAATGTTATGGAAGATATGGTTAAATATATTATTAAATATGTCTTAGAAACATTACCTGAAGAAATGAAATTCTTTGATAATTTTGTTGAAAAAGGATTAATTGAAAGACTTACTCATGTATTAAACTCTAGCTTTGCTAAAGTTACACATGAAGAAGCTATTACTATTTTAAGAAATAGTGGAGTAAAATTTGAAAATGAAGCTAAATATGGTGAAGATTTAGCAACAGAACATGAAAAATATTTAACAGAAGTTCATTTTAAATCACCTGTATTTGTAACTAACTGGCCAAAAGAAATTAAAGCATTCTACATGAGAGCAAATGCTGATAATAAAACAGTTGCTGCCGTAGACTTACTTGTTCCAGGTTCTGGTGAATTATGTGGCGGTTCTCAAAGAGAAGAAAGAATAGATATTCTACTTAATAAGATGAAGGATTTTGGTATTGATCCAAAATCAATGGATTGGTATTTAGATACTAGACGTTATGGTGGATGTATTCACTCAGGATTTGGTATGGGATTTGAAAGAATGATTATGTATTTAACAGGTGTTGAAAATATTCGTGATGTTATTCCATATCCAAGAACACCAAAGAACTGCGAATTCTAAAAAAAGGCTTAATAAAAAGAAAAACTTGAGGTTTATTTTTCCTCAAGTTTTTTATTTATCTGTGTTATTTTCTTATCATAATAATAATTTACTACAATTCCTATTACTATACCTTTACTAATTAAATACATCCAAAGTAAGAATACTAGTAATGTAGTAAGTGATCCATATAACTGGTTAAAGTTTGCGAATAATGCTAGATAAATAGAGAAAATAATTGATGAAATTAATGTATAACCAAGTGTAATAAATGCTCCTCTATAGACATGCTTTTTCATACTTAAAGTAGGAGTAGCTGTTTTATCTATAACAACAATAAGTAAGAAGAATACACCTGTAATTAATGATAGAGAAAGAATTCTAGTAAGCCATGCAGGAAAATATTTACTAAAATGATTAGCCAGACTCATTAAAAGAAGTCCGCCAATTATAACTAATATAAATAATATAGAAATTAAAATTGATGCTATTTTTAATTTAATTGATCCAACTGGTTCTTTAACATTATAGATAATATCTCCTATTTTTTTAGTTTGTACAAAGAATTTAGTAGTTGAATAAATTGTCGCAAATATAAAGAATATAGATACACCAACATTTAAATCAAATGTAATATATTCTTTTAGCCAATCTGGTATAGTTAATTCTAATTTCATCGCATTTGCTATTTGTCCATAAAAGAATAATGTAATATATAAAATTGGAACTACTGAAAGTAAAAAGAAAAATGTTAAGCTACCTGCTAGTGTATCATATTTTTTCTTACCCCTAGTTTTAAAGCATCCTTTAATATATGCAAATATCTTTTTACATATCATAAACATCACCATGCTTATTATAACATTATATAATAATAATTATCAAATGATTATTATATCTATTTTAAAAGTGCTATAATATTAAAGGTGGTTGTATGTTAAAATTATGTTATTTACCAAAACATCCTGATATAAAACTATATCAAGATAGTGAATTATTTAAAATAAATA
>JAILKD010000053.1 GCA_024694145.1 bacterium
AGTTATATTCAATGTCTAGAGGGTTAGGAAGTACAAGCTAACTCTCTGGAACATTTTCCAGGAAAGGAGAATATTTATGGCAAAGAAAAAAGGTAATACAAATTTTTCTAAATCATGGAATGCTCATAGAAGATTAGCTAACAAATATAATCATGATACAAAACATCCTAATGGTACTGGATTATATTTATATCATTGTGCTGTTTTGGAAGAGATGTATAAAAAGCAAAGAAAACTAACTTTAACTGAAAAGAAACCCATTTATAAAAGTGCTATTCAGCAAGGTTATTTTTATGGAGATAAAGGAAAGTAGTTGATTAAATTTGTCTAGAAGTGAATTTAGATGGAATAAGAAAAGAAAACATTATGCTTATTTACATAAAGATAAAGGTGAACAAAGATTAAATATTTTAATTACATCTGAACCGGTTGTTGTAAAGCATAAAAAGAACGGAAAAGTTAAAGTTAAATTTAATAATGTTCCTTTAGAAAAACATCCAAATCCAAACAAGGATGGTCAATTTTATTTAATTTCTAAGAATTATTTAGATGATTCAGATTCTTTTGATGATAAAGTTTATAAATGGAATTGGGATGTTAAGGATAAAAGAAAAGTTAAACGAATTAAGAAAAATAAATGGAAATAAAAAAGTCGGCTACGATTCCACTATTTTCTAGCGGTCAATCACCGACATAGATATAATAACACAAATAAAAAGGAGTTGTCAATATGGATTATTCAAAAGTAGATCCATTGAAAGATGCAATCAAATCTAACTATGCACATGGAAAACAAATGTTAAAAGTTAGAGATGATTATAGAAATGGAAAGATAAGTTTTAATGAATATAACACAAAGATGAAATATCATACATCAGTTATAGAAGAACAGAATAAATGGAGAACTCCATTGAACAACTTAGAGAAAAAAGTTTTATATGCTAAAGCCAAGAAATAATTTTAGCTTTTCCTTGTAATTCATTTTGGCCACATTAAAAATTGGTTTTAGCATTAATTAAATAGTTTATAGCACCATTTGGTGATTATAATAAATAAATTCCATAAATTAGAAATTTAAAAATTATAGAAAGGTAGGTATTAATTATGGAAAGTAAAAAAGTAGTAGTTTTAAAAAAAGAGGTAGTAAAATTCAAAGGAGGAAGTTCAAGTACTAAGTATTCATTAAATTTAGTAGTTAATCAATTTTTAACATTAACAATACAAATAGATGAATCAAAGTATGTATTAGCATTAATGCAAAAGGAAAAGAATCCTTTAACAACAAATGAATTAAGATTAAATGTACCAGTTGAATTTTACACAGGTGTAGGAAACAATGAAAGACCATATTATATGGCATTAGTTCCTTATGCTACATATGTAGATAAAGATGGTAAAACACATGCAAGAAAGCAAAGTTTATTCTTTAGTAGTACACAAATGCAAATAGCTACATCATCAAAAGAAGGATCAATAGAATTTGAAGAAAAAGAATTAGCTTCAATTTCAGAAGATGAAGAATTATATACTCCTGAAGAAGATAAGTAGTAGGTGATTTTATGACAACAATAGTAAAGTTCTTAGGTAGCACAATTTCATATATAGCGAGTTTAGGAAGCTTTGTATTTTATGCCCTAAAGAAGTTTTGGAAACTATTGTTATTTGTATTCTTAATTATAGTATTTATCGTAACATTAGGAAAGATAAATAAATTAGGAAAGAAACAAAGTTGTTAATGCTCAGTAATGGGTTTAACATAAAAAATTATCTAATGAAAGGAGGACATAAGATGAAAGGATTTCTTAACGCACTAAAGAAACCAAAAACATGGTTATTAATTATTGGTGTTGCACTAGTTGTTACTTTAGCAGTATCTTTAACTACATATGGTTATAATCAATGGATTTCGCCTGCTTTAGATAAGGTTGTTAAGCCAGAAACTACTGAAGCAACTGCAGC
The DNA here is from genome assembly GCA_024694145.1 of bacterium. GTDB lineage: Bacteria > Bacillota_I > Bacilli_A > Acholeplasmatales > JAEDCM01 > RGIG10196. The sequence goes on from JAILKD010000053.1 coordinate 1,960, forward strand.
TCTAGCACAAATGATTTAAATTTAAAATAAAGAGGTTGAAATTAATTCAGCCTCTTTTTTTTAAGAAATTAAAAGGAGAAGAATATGGTTAATAAATTAGAAGTATATAAGTCAAATAAAAGTCATTTAGAAAAGCAGACTGAATATGAAGCTAAATTAAATGACTTAATAAAGTTTGGATTAGGCAATAGCATTGATGCAAAAAAATGTAAGCAAATGGCTTTATATCATAGGTCAGTTATATCTGAACAAAAGTATTTAAATGAGCTTATAAGTGATGCATCAAAAAGGAGATTATATAATATTGCACTAATGAAAGTCCATTAAAAAAAGAAAGGGGTTTTAAAATTGAAAAAATGGATTGAAATAATATTAATAATTTTTGGCATAGGTTTTATTAGTTCTTTAGCAGTAAAGTTTTTAAATAAAAAGAAAGCAAATAATAGTGAAACAAATAATTCTCAAGTAGAAGATAGAGAGATTACAGGTTATAAACATAGTATAAATTTAAATATTTTAGAAAAATATATATCTGAGCAAACTCCAATAGATCCTAATACAGGAGTAGGAGAAGTTCATTATGATGAACAAGGACATTACGATTTTAAATTTGTAGTAAATACAAATACTGATTATAGTAATAGTTTTACATATACATCATTAACTGATTATTATGATGCAATTATGCAAGCAAATCAAAATAATCCTAGTTCAGTTATTGTTTCTTTAAATGGTGATAAT
>JAILKD010000060.1 GCA_024694145.1 bacterium
AAAGAGAATCTATTATTTATGAACCCATTTATTCTAAACTTGATGAAGCCATTAAAAAGAAAAAAAGAATTATAATGACTGATATAAATAAAGAATCAACTATTATAGATCCTTTTGATATAGATACAACTAAAGAAGAATTATATAACTATTTAGTTGGAGTCGCAGTCAGAAAAGATAAAAGAGAAATTAAAACCATAAGATTATATAAAATAGCTTTAGTCAATATTACATTAGATGATATAGAAATTACACATGAGGAAATAGAATTATTAAGTTCTACTATTACTCATGGAGCACAGTTTGTTATGGAATCAACTAAGAACTATTCAATAGTTAGGCTTACTAATAAGGGTATTAAATTATTTAATGAAATATATTTAAATAGACCTCATCCAATAAAAATAGAGAAAAACGAGTACTTCTTCGATTGTTCATATACACAACTTGAGGTATATTTCTTCAAATTTGGCTATGAAGCTTTAATAGTTAAACCATATGATCTTAGAAAAAAAATAACCAATAAATATCAAAAAGCATTAAGATTATATGAAGGAAAATAATCTTGACAGATTTTTGCTAGATTATTATAATAAAAATAAAGATAGGCTGCATAGTGGTCAATTAAGCTTGACTCGTAGTCTATCTTTTTATATTGACAAAAGAGTTTTTTATACTATTATAATTATGTCGGCTGGTTCCGACCCCTAGATCTAGAAGAGAGTCACTGCAGAATGGCTCTCACTTTTTTATTGACTAACATAATAAAAAATGTTAATATACTTATGTCGGTGATTGACTGCTAGAAATTAGCGGAATCGTAGCCGACTAATTAGAAGAAGGTCGTGGAGCTAATGACTACCGCCTAGAGCCTACTTCTTTTTTTGTATTTCAAATCATTGACAACGACATTACAATTTAATATAATACTTATTAGTAGATGGTCTGTTTCAACGCCCAATAATTTATTTACTGGGAACAGCATCTATTTTTTTATTGATAAAAATACATTTTATGTTATAATATCTATGTCGGGAATGTCCGACCCTAGATCTAGAAGAGAGTCACTGCAGAAAGGCTCTCACTTTTTTTATTGACAATGGCAAGCTAAAATTTTATAATAAAAATAAAGATAGGCTGCATAGTGGTCAATTAAGCTTGACTCGTAGTCTATCTTTTTATATTGACAATTACTTATAAGTAATATAAAATGAAACAAGCAAGAAAAATATTTCTTACCCTACATTAAGGATTTGTAGTGGTTTCTTTTTTTTAATATGCTATAATATATATAGATAAGATGCTTTAGGGACCCTCGATTGGTTCAGCATCTTATCTTTTTTGTAATAAAAAATACGCATTTCTGCGTATTATAATGGCACCCAGTGTAGGAATCGAACCTACAACTAATCCTTAGGAGAATTTTTAATCATATGCAAATATCTTGCATATTTTTTAATATCTTGTATCTAAGCCATTTTTATAAATCATCATTTTCTATAATTACAAATATCTTGTATATTTTGCATGTCTTTTAATATCTTTGTAGGACCAAAATTATGACCTCAAAAGTATGACCAAAAAAAAGAATAATTCAACGAATCAATCTTTTTGCAACCAATTATTTTAATTTCTAAAATCATTTATCAGATTAGCTTTATCATCAAAAGCATAATCAAAATCTTTATCAGTATATTCTAATGGCATTTCTTTTATAACCCCTGCTACATAATAATATCTTTTTGAATAATCTTTTGTTGAATAATCATATACTAGTTTATCGTTATCTATATACTCTTTGAGTTTAGCTAAATATAACTTAACATCATTCTTATCGAAAGCATGATTAAATTTTAATTCATCATTATATGCAAGAGCAATCCATAGTGGAGTTAAATTATATGAATATTCATCAAGTTGATCTTTTTTGTATTCAATATCAAAATATTGTCCGTATTTATAATCATTTGTTGTATAAACATTAATAAGGAAATCCTTATACTCCATCTCGCAAAAAAAATAATAATTAACAGTTACACTAATTTCTTCTTCTTTTATTTTAAATAATTCTTTTATTAATTCAACAACATATTTTGAATCATCTACTGTTTCCTTCATTTTTTCTTTTGTAAAGTTTACATCAAATAAATATAGTTTCTCTTGTGGCAAAAAATATAATCCTATCCCACAAATTGGAGCAGCAATAAATGATAGGAAAAACCACTTTGCAAATGATGGCGCATATGGATTATCTGGTTTGATACCATGATATGTGAAATTTAATCTTACAAATGATGGAGCAATAGTAATTCCATATAATATAAAAATAAAACATAAGAATATTTTACCACCATTCCATTTTGAATCATCAAATGTAAAAATAGCCCATGCCAATACTCCAGTTAATATAATTGAACATATAATAATTGATAGTCTATACTTTATTGTTATTTTCATAATTAACATCTCCACTATTAATTTATTTCTCTTTTTGGTTTAAAATAAAAACCTGGTCCATAAATTGGAGCAATCATTATAGCTAAGAAAATCCATCTACTATAAAAGTACCATCTATAGCCATCGATTTCATCTATTCTATATGTATAGGCATATCTAACAAATGCAGGAAGGATTGTAAATGCATATACACCTAATAATACACATAAAAATATATCCCCAGATGTCCATTCTTCTTCACGAGTAAAAACAAGTAATAAAACTACTACTAGTGTTAATAAAGATGATATCATAAATATATGAAATTTTGCTTTAAAAGTAATAATCTCATTCTTTTCCATATTATTCTCCCCTTATAGCGAACCATACATTTAATATTATAACATAGATTACGAATTATAAAAATAAAAAAGGTATACAGCAAATGTATACCTATATATTTTAGTGGCGTTTCGGAGCGGATTCGAACCGCTGATCTTTAACTTAGGAGGTTACTGCATTATCCAGCTATGCTACCGAAACATACTATTTTTAGGTCAAAAGGAGAGAGTTGATAACCAAAACTATGACCAAAAAGCTATGACCAAGATAACCAATAAGCGTTATTTATGGCTTAACTAAGCCAATTAATTTTGGATATAACGTCCCCTTAGGAGAATGTTTAGCAATGAATGGAAACAGCCATATTTCACGTAATAAAAGCATTATTTTCTTGCAATATCTTTTAAAACATTCATTTTCTTTTATAATTTATATTATTATATCAATTAAAAAGGGGAACAAAAATAGGAATACAACATAGGGGACTATCGGGGAATAAAAGCAAAAAAATGAACAGCACTTTTTATGTGCTGTTCAATATAAAACGTATGATTTGATTATCAATCTATATTGACAAAAAAACTAACGCCATCAACATACTGACCATTATCCATTAATTTAAGTGACATTATACCAATCACCTCATTACTATAATTAAACACTGGGCCTCCACTGTTGCCGCCTGAAATCTCAATATTGGTTTGTATATAGCATATATTAGTTCCAAGATTTGCAAACAACTTTTCATTTGATGTGATTTTCCCATACCCATATGCAAGACCATAATTATTAAGATTACCAATTGTAAAAACATCTTCTCCAATACATGAGCTATACCCTTTTTTTATTTTTAATCCATTACCACTTATGTTGTTTGCTTTCAATACAGCAATGTCTTTAGATATATCATACTCTACCAACTCTAATTCATATTTTTCCTTATTGTCCATATCCTTTGCAACAATAGTCTCTGCTACCATATATTCATCAAAATCTTTATAAAGAATCAAATGAGCGTTTGTATAAAACCTTCCATTCGAATAAAAGCATGTACCATTATGAGGTGTTTTATCTTCTGTTTTTGATTCTAAAACATAAACATAATCAAAATTGTTTTTCAGTTTATGGTTTGAACAACTTGATGCAATAAAAGCATAAAATAATACTATAATAAAAATTGATATTTTTTTAAAATTGATTGTAATCGTAGTCATCATCTCTCCATTGAATATTATTTAATAATTCAACAACTTCCTCGGGCTGTGGACACCCGAATCCTTTGGAACTATAAATGTAGCCATTTCTTTCAAATATCACCCAAAATAATTCTCCCAATTGATAAATACGATATTTCATTTTCCAACGAGGATCTTTATCACATTCGATTCCATACTGCTCCCATTTTTTTAATTCATCATAAGTAACTTCTTTAAAACCTAATCTAACAAATTCACCTTCCAATACTTGTGGATCTACTATTTTATTCATTTTAATATACTCCTCCAAATGGTGATCCATAAAATGAATGTCCTCCTATTCTTCCAATTAGGTGATAATGATAATATTTTCCTTGTGAATAAGCATCAATTTCAGGCCCAATACTACCACCTGATGCCTTAATTGCTAAATCTTTTGCTGTATAATCATATACTAATTTATTGTTATCTATATACTCTTTGAGCTTAGCTAAGTATAACTTAACATCATTCTTATCAAAAGTATGATTGAATTTTAATTCATCATTATATGCAAGAGCAATCCATAGCGGAGTTAAATGATATGAATATTCATCGTCAGGTTGATCTTTTTTGTACTCAATATCAAAGTATTGTCCGCATTTATAATCATTAGTCGTATAAATCATTATAGCAAATTCCTTATACTTAATCTCACAACAAAAATAATAATTAACATTTATACTAATCTCTTCTTCTTTCATATTAAACAATTCTTTTATTAATTCGACAACGTATTTTGAATCATCTACCGTTTCCTTCATTTTTTCTTTTGTAAAGTTTACATCAAATAAATATAGTTTCTCTTGTGGTAAAAAATATAATCCTATTCCACAAATTGGAGCAGCAATAAATGATAGGAAAAACCACTTTGCAAATGATGGTGCATATGGATTATCTGGTTTGATACCATAATATGTAAAATTTAATCTTACAAACGATGGAGCGATAGTAATTCCATATAATAAAAAAATAATAAAAAGGAATATTTTCCCACCATTCCATTTTGAATCATCAAATGTAAAAATAGCCCATGCTAATACTCCAGTTAATATAATTGAACATATAATAATTGATAATCTATACTTAAGCGTTATTTTCATATTATTACTCTCCTATACGGATTATTTTTGTGTTACTGTTCATATTTTTGAACAATAATCAGTTAATATTTTATCATCAATTACAAAATATTTTTTACCATCAACAATTGTCATATCTAATACTGTATCATCTAAACAATCATTTACTATACTAAAAGTTTTATCTAAAATTACAACTTTTTCATTTGAAAACAAATAATACAAGTTATCTTCATTCTTAGCATTTATAATAAAGCTTATATCCAGCTTCAAATCTAATAAACTAATTCTTTTATCATTGATATAATCATATATTCCTATATTGTAATAACAATATTTTTCATCTAGATTAATTACTGGTGAGTTGAAATCTTCTATATTTTTTTCTGATATTTCATTAAGGCTACTCAAATCAAATTCGACAATAAAACTACAATCTTTCTCAACATTCCTTTTTATGACTTTTAAAAAATTATTATTAAACCCACATAAACTTATAAAATATAATTCATTATATTCTTTGGCCATTATATCTCCATCAATTTTATATAAATATGTTTTTTTATTATTAAAATTCATTGTAGAAAGATAAATGGTATTTTTAGTTTTATCTGAAACAGTTGTGCAAATTTGTCCATTTAGTTTAACTTTTTTTATTATTGAGTAATCTTCATAATTCATCAAATATAATTCTGATGTTGTAGTAATGAAGCAAAAAAAATCCTTTAAAAATACTATTTGACAGACATTCTTTATTTTGATTTTTAGAAGTTCTTTATCATCTTCTATTATTTTTACAAATAAACCATATGTTAAGAATACTTTTTTATATAAATGTGTAATATGACAAATATTGTTGTTCATGACATTATCACCTTTCCTTATTCACCGGAATCCTTGTTACTAATTCCAACATTTATACCTGAAGTATACTTACCATCTCCCCAGTAATATATATTATTATCATAATTATCATCCCACTTAATTATATATAGAGATGTTATTCCTAAAGTTTCATTATCGAATGTATTCTCTACATACCATTCAATTGATAATCGATACACATTTTTATCTGTTGTAATATCATTTGAATAATGATACCATTTTCTTTTTTTTCCATTATTTGTGTCAAAATATTCGGCAGGCAAACTTTCAGTATAACTTTTCATTGTTCCTTCATAATAAGAGAGCAAACTACTTATTTGCTCATCAAAATTGCTATTTTCATTTATTGTTTTTTTACAAAAAAACGATTTAACAGATTGACTATCTTTATTATCTAATGCTTTAATTAGCTTTTTCAAATTATCTATTGGTTTATTTGAACTCTTTTTAAAACATGAAGCAAGTAATATTGAAACAAAACAAAGGAAAATAGTTATTATTATTTTTTTCATTTTTCTCCTCCTTATAACGAAAACTACGTTTTATATTATATCATACATTATTAATTTTTCGAAAAATCCTTTTTATACCACTATCTATTCCAATTAAAAGTATTGCCAAAGATGTATTTATAACAGGATGCAATAACCATGATTTTAAGAACATATTGTTATACTCATTATGCTCATATAAAAGAGTTGGCATCTGTATTATTAAATCAAAAATATTGTCATAAAAATAACTGAAGCCAAAAGATATTACATAATAAGAAATGATAAATACAATTACTTGTGCATGATTACTAAAACACATTGTAAAGCTACAAATAAGAAACATAAAAGTAATCATCAATAATGAATACAGAAAACCCCATATTAGAAAATAAAAAAATGTAGAATTCCCTTTATTCATCCAAAATAAACTTTTAAGCATTAAATTATCACTTGTATATCTTCCAATATAATAATCTATATTGACATTATTAAAATGCTGGTCATAAGCTACTACATTCATATTAGGATTTAATGTGAGATAAAAAGTTAATAAGCCCATAAAATAAGCTATGAAAAAGAATAGGCCAGTTACAAGAGATATAGCTATAATTCTATAAATCTTCTGTTTTAAGATACATCCTCTAATCATGCATGTATTATCATAGGAATCACTCTTAAAGACAAAAAAAGCTAAACCAATTGGAACTGTTAATATTAAAACACCCGCAAACACATCTTCATTTTGACTAAATACATCTACTGCAAAAGGCTTTTTTATAACTATTCTTGAATCATATATTCCTTTTTCAAATGCTCTATATTCATTAAAAACCTTTGACAAACTAAATGATACAATTATTGCAACAACTAATAGCAATATTAACCATGTCATTTTATTTTTAAAAATCAATCTTAAGTTTTCTTTAAGCATGAGTTATCACCTCATCGCTTATAATATCACCATTTTCCATCTTTATAACTCTATCAGCAATATCTTTAATATCACTATCAATATGACTAGCAATTAAGATAGTTTTATTCTTATCTCTTAATTCCAAAATGATTTTATGAAATACACTAATAGATTCTTTATCTAATCCATTAGATGGTTCATCTAAAATGATTAAATCTTGATCTTCCATAATTGCTTGAATAATTCCAATCTTCTTTCTCATACCCAAGGAATACTTTCTAACTATTTTATCCTTATCATCATAGATATTTAATCTTCTCATCAAGTCATAAACATAATCAATATTAATCTTACCATTAATACTAGCTAGATATTTAAGATTATCTATTCCGCTATTCCAATTATTAAAATCAGGATCTTCTATTAATGCGCCAGCTCCTTTAAAATAAGGATTGCTTCTAGTTTGAACTTGTTCATTATAAATTATTTCACCACTAGTTTTAGTAAGAAGACCAAGTATATTTTTAAATAAGACTGTCTTGCCACTACCATTAGCTCCAACAATAACATTTATTATTCCTGGTTCAAATGTTATATTAATATTTTTTAAAACGTCTTTAAAACATAAATCCTTAATCTCTAACATATTCGTTCCTCCATAAAATAGAAATAATAAATAATATAAAGTAGATGATTATACCTATGAATGGTATAAAACTAACATTAATGAAATTGTTTTCACTTATCCTGATAATGTCGTATTGAAGCCATTTTGGAATATATAAGGCAATACTAATTATAAGGGATATTATTAGTGCAACATATCTATTTTTTAAAACATTAAAACAGATATAAGCTATTAATACATTACATATATCAACATACATAATTCTAAGTATAAATTCATAATTATTAAAACTTTGATAGACTATTAAACTATATAGAGTAGATGCTAACAGTCTAATAATTATTACCATAATGATTGTTATAAATAATCTTTCAAAGAATGATAAGAATAAATGTTTTGTTCTTACAAGTTCCATCTTACTTTTTTTGAAATTATCAAACAAAAATACACCTATAATAAATTCAACTGAAGTAAAGATATCCGGAATCATTACAATAAATGAATCATTAAGTGATTCACTTCTTTTCTTAAAACCAAATTGTAAAAACATAAGAGCTAATAAAACAAAAGACAATAATAAAATCCTTAAAATATATTCTTTATATAAATATCTATATTTAAGCATTTTATCACCTCCTATTTTACCACATATAATACTAAACCATATTTCTCCCTATTTTTTCTAAAATTACTATAATATGCTAATAGATCTTCTTGCTTTTTCTCCGGTGTAGTTTCAACATACTTATAAATATATGCACTTGTTATTCTTTTATAAGCTTCACTAATTATATCGCTAGTAAAAACAAATGATTCAACGTCTTTTTTATATTTGTCATAATCACTTATATTGTTTGTTAATAGCACAATATCAGTTTTTTTATAAGATTTTGCTTTTTCAATTAATTGATCTTTATTATCGAAATTCTTTATAAAAACACCTTTAAATAATTCTTTATTATAATTATCAAAATCAGTTAATGAATAAATAGATAAATACAATTTAAACTCTAAATCTATATATCTTTTGTATTCCTCTAATTTATCACTTTCATAATCTATATACATAATAAATCTATTATTTATAGAATCTTCAATTGTTTTTTCATCAACTTTATTAAAGCAACTTATTACATAACCAAAAGTTTTTTTATTTTTATTAGATGCCTTACCTATTATCGGCACTAAAATAATAGCTAAAACAAAAATTAGTAACGCACAAAAAGGGATGATTAATTTTTTAAATAGTTTCATCAACACCATCTCCTTCTTTAACATCTTCAATTATTTCATTTTCATTGTTAATAATATAAACGTTATCATGTTCTTCTTGTTTTTCTTCAAGTTTTTTAGCATCATTCATCACAATATCTTCTATTTCATCAGTACTTATAATTATCATATCTGTTTTTCCTATAGATGATAAATAAACACATGGAATGGCGATATTTAGTGCGATGATAAAGTAATAACCAGCTCCTACTATTTTAAAGAAATTATTGCTATTTTCTTTTGTAATATAATGTGTATATATAGAATCACGCATATCACATAAACCAATTGTTAGAACTAAAATGCTAATTAAAGACAAACCAAAAATAATCTTTTCTTTATGTTTTGGTTTAAGTATTGCTAGAACCATTTGTCCAACTATAATAATTAAACATATAATCATATAAGGATATCCTTCTACTTTTCCATCAAGAGAATAATAATTCTTTTGTTTAAAAATCATAACAAATTCTGTATAGAAGAATTCTGCAAATTTATGTGTATGTTTTATACCATCTTCACTAATTGTGACACTTACTATTCTATTTACTAAAGGACAATAAAAGAAAGCCAATGCTAATTCAATTAATATTCCTATAACAGCAACATCAAAAACATTTAATTTTATTTTCTTAAATGTAGTTTTATGCGTCATTCTATGTTTTCTAACTAGATAAAATAACTCAAATATAACTATGTAACTGATAAACCAAATATGTGTTAAAAAAGCTCCCCTAAACATCATTGTAAAATATGGTGGATCATCAGATGAGATTGCAAAAACAAATAACAATGTATGTGCTAATAGTTCAATTCCACATATTATATTTATCTTTTTATATGGCATAGTTACATAATCCCAAGATGGTGGGAAGTCAGTCAAAATAACAAACAAAAAATATAAATCTAAAATTGGTAATATCAAGAACCCTAAAAAGGCATTATCAGAACCTATTCCTCCATAATGAATCGGGAAAAAGCCATCTAGATTAGTGTTATTAATAAATGTGTGTGCAAAAAGTGTTGCACATTCTTTTACACCCTTACCTGTATAAGAGGCAGCTAAGAAAAAATAGTTTAATATATTAAATATAAGAATAAGTATTACTACTGTTCTAATTAATGATAATTTTTTCATAACATACCTCCTTTATTATTCTTTTGCCACTAATGTTCCATCAGCACTTATGTAATAATTTTTTTGACTCCAAATTCTAACTATTCCATTAGCTTCATCATAACTTATTATTCTGTTGATATTAATATTACATACTTTTTTCTTTTTGTTAGTATTTAAATCATAAAGATATACCGTATTATAATCAATTAGAATTATTCTATTATCATCATACATTGTTATTTGTTTTTGCAATCTCATCTGATGATCCACCATATTTTACAATGATGTTTAGGGGAGCTTTTTTAACACATATTTGGTTTATCAGTTACATAGTTATATTTGAGTTATT
>JAILKD010000082.1 GCA_024694145.1 bacterium
AAAGAAATTATTAAATTTAGATATGAATTTATTAAAGAATTAAATGAAAATTTATTTAGTATAAGTAATGAAAATATAAGAATAGAATATAAGCCTTCTACTTCTTATAAATCAATAGTTGAAGATTTTAATAAATCGCTAGATAACGACATATTTACTAAATTAACAAACAAAGGTCCACATAGAGATGATTTAGTTTTTTTTATAGATAATAAAGAAGCAAATTATGCATCTCAAGGACAAGTTAGATCACTTGTTTTATCTATAAAATTAAGTTTAATTAATATAATAAAAAAATATAAAAATAATTACCCAATAATTTTATTAGATGATGTATTAAGTGAACTAGATAATGATAGGAAAAATAAATTATTTTCTATTCTAGATAACAATTATCAAGTATTTATTTCAACTACAGAATTAGATAATATTGATAAGAAATTATTAGATAAAGCAGAGATTATAGAAATTAAAAATATCCAAGCTGATTAGTTTTGGATATTTTTTTATTATCAATTTTATCATTCGATTTTTTTCAAAAATATGTGCATTTTGCCAGATGGACCATTATGATTATTATTTTTTTTAATTGAATAATGGAAATATGATTGATTTTGAATTCTTATTCTAATATATTTTTTATCAAATTTTAAGAGTTTTTAGAATATGTACCTATAAATATACTAGAAATAAGAAAAAACATCAATTTTCACCTAAAAAACAGGTGTATTTTCTTATTTATTATGATATAATAAATATGGGTAAAAATGAAATAATTTTTTATTTTATTAAAATATAAAAAAATTATTAGGAAAATGGAGGCTTTAAAATGGTAGATAATTACGATTCAAGTGAAATACAAGTCTTAGAAGGATTAGAAGCTGTAAGAAAAAGACCAGGTATGTATATTGGTTCTACTAGTGAACGTGGTTTACATCATTTAGTATGGGAAATAGTTGATAACTCTATTGATGAAGCTTTAGCTGGATTCTGTAATGAGATTTTAGTTGAAGTATTAAAAGGAGAAATTATTAGAGTTACTGATAATGGTAGAGGTATACCAGTTGATATCCATCCTAAAACAGGTAAATCAACACTAGAAACAGTTTTAACTGTATTACATGCTGGTGGTAAGTTTGATAACTCTGCATATAAAGTATCAGGAGGATTACATGGTGTTGGTTCTTCTGTTGTTAATGCATTATCAGAATGGTTAAAAGCTACAGTTTATAAAAATGGTAAGAAATACTTCCAAGAATTCCATAGAGGTAAAGCTATTAGTGATATAGCTTGTTTAGGTGAAACTGATAAGCATGGAACTGTAATTGAGTTTAAAGCCGATGATGAAATATTTACAGAAACTACAATTTATAATTTTGAAACACTTGATACAAGAGTTAGAGAATTAGCTTTCTTAAACAAGGGTTTAAAAATAACTATTATTGATGATCGTGGTGAAGAACCTGTTAGTAAATCATACTACTATGAAGGTGGTTTAAAAGAATATGTACAATACATCAATGATAATAAAGAACCATTAAGTGAAGAAATATTATATTTCGATAAAGCTGAAGAGGTAACAGTTAAAAAGCCTCATGGTGATGAATTAGTTGATGTTAAGCAAGTTATAGGTGTAGAAATTGCAATGCAATATACTACTGAATATAACTCATGTATTTATTCATTTACAAATAACATTAAAACTCATGAAGGCGGATACCATGAAGATGGATTTAAAATGGCTTTAATGAGAGTTTTAACAAGATATGCTAAAGATCATAATATGTTTAAAAAAGATGAAGGATTTAAGGGTAGCGATTTAATTGAAGGTTTAACTGCAATTATATCTGTAAAGCATCCTGATCCACAGTTTGAAGGTCAAACAAAAACTAAGCTAGGTAATGCTGAAGTAAAAGAAATAGTATCTAAAATCTTTGGTGAAGGATTAGAAAGATATTTAAACGAACATCCAGCTGAAGCTAAACAAATTATTGATAAAGCATTAATGGCAAGTCGTGCAAGACTTGCTGCACAAAAGGCTAGAGAAACAGTTAGAAAGAGTCCTCTTGATTCTATTAAACTAGCTTCTAAATTAGCTGATTGTAGATGTAAGGATCCTGCCTTATCTGAAATTTATATAGTCGAAGGTGATTCAGCAGGTGGTTCTGCAAAAAGTGGTAGAGAACCTGAATATCAAGCCATTTTACCTCTTAGAGGAAAAATATTAAATGTTGAAAAGACTAGTGAAGTTAGAGCATTACAAAATAATGAAATTATGTCTATGATTCAAGCATTTGGTACAGGATTTAAAGATGAATTTGATGTAACTAAAGCTAGATATCATAAAGTAGTAATCATGACCGATGCCGATGTCGATGGTGCACATATTAGAATTCTTCTACTTACATTCTTCTATCGTTATATGAGAGGATTAATTGAACAAGGTTATGTTTATAGTGCATGTCCACCTTTATATAAAATCAGTGCTGGTAATGGTAAGAATGTTGATTATGCTTATACTGATGAAGAATTAGAAAAATTAAAGAAAGATGATAGATTTAAAAATGCTAAGTATGATGTACAACGTTATAAAGGTCTAGGTGAAATGGACCCTGAACAATTATGGGAAACTACAATGGATCCTGAACGTAGAACATTACTTAGAATAACTATTGATGATGCAATTGAAGCAGATCACTTATTCACTACATTAATGGGTGATGAAGTAGATCCAAGAAGAAAATTTATTGAAGAAAATGCGCAATACGCTGAAATTGATGCTTAAGGAGGTGTAACTAATGGATGAGAATGATTTAATGGATGTTGAATTTAATCATGGTAAGATTAAAGATATAGGATTAAAACATGAACTTGAAGGTTCTTTCTTAAGCTATGCGATGAGCGTTATTGTAGCACGTGCTATTCCTGATGTTAGAGATGGTTTAAAGCCAGTACAACGTCGTATTTTATGGGGAATGAATGAACTTAATTTAACTCCTGGTGTTGCACATAAGAAAAGTGCACGTATCGTCGGAGACGTTATGGGTAAGTACCATCCTCATGGAGATTCTTCTATTTATGAAGCAATGGTTCATATGGCACAAGATTTTAGCTATAGATATCCTTTAGTTGATGGACACGGAAACTTTGGTAATGTCGATGGTGATGGCGCTGCGGCTATGCGTTATACAGAAGCTCGTATGAGTAAGATGGCTATGGAAATGCTTAGAGATATCAATAAAGAAACAGTTCCTTTTATTGATAACTATGATGCAAGTGAAATGGAACCAGAAATATTACCTTCAAGAGTACCAAACCTTTTAATTAATGGTACTACTGGTATTGCTGTTGGTATGGCAACAAATATTCCACCTCATAATTTAGGTGAAGTTATTGATGGTACACTTGCTTTAATTGATAACCCTGAATTAGAATCAATTGATTTAATGAATTATATTAAAGGTCCTGATTTCCCTACAGGTGGTATAATTTTAGGTGCAAGTGGTTTAACTAGTGCTTATACTACAGGTAATGGTTCTATTACTATTCGTAGTAAAGCAGAAATATTAGAAAATAACGGCAAAGAATCAATTGTTGTAACAGAAATACCTTTTGGTGTTAGAAAGAGTGCATTAATTGAAAAAATCGCTCAACTTGTTAAAGATAAAGTAATTGATGGTATAACTGACTTAAGAGATGAATCTAATAGAAATGGTTTAAGAATAGTTATTGAAATTAGGCGTGACGCTAATGCATTTGTTATTCTAAACACATTATATAAAGAAACACCACTTCAACAATCATATGGTATTAATATGACTGCAATAGTCAATAAAAGACCAGAAAAGCTATCTTTAAAGCGAATTTTAGAATGTTACATTGAACATCAGATTAATGTAATTACTAATAGAGTTAAGTTTGATTTAAAGAAAGCTATTGATAGATTAGAAATTGTTGATGGTTATGTTATAGCATTAGATAATATTGATGAAATTATTAATATTATACGTAATACTACTGATGGTTCTGAAAAAGATAAATTAATGTCTAGATTTGGCCTATCTGATAGACAAGCTCAAGCTATACTAGATATGAGACTTAAGAGTTTAAGTGGTTTATCTAGAGAAAAGACTTTAGAAGAAAAGGCAAGCTTAGAAGCTTCTATTAAAGAATATAATGAAATCTTAGCCGATCCTGAAAAAGTTAAACAAATTATTAAAGATGAATTAACTGAAATTAAGAATAAATATAATGACCCTAGAAAATCTACAATAGATTTAACTAGTGATATTGATATTGATAATGAAGATTTAATTCCACGTACTGAAGTTATGTTAATAATTACTAAGGGTGGATACGTAAAACGTACTAACTTAGATGAATTTAAAACGCAACGCCGTGGTGGTACAGGTCATGGTGGAATGAAGACTCATGAAGATGATATGATTGTTGATTCAATGGTTGTATCAAGTCATGATTATCTATTATTCTTCACTACTTGGGGTAGAGTTTATAAGCAAAAAGCTTATAGAATACCTGAAGGATCTAGAACAAGTAAAGGTATACCAGTAATAAATATTGTTCCACTTGAAAAAGGAACAAACGGAAAACCTAATGAGGAATTAAGAGCAATTACTGTTGTTAATGAATTTGATAGAGATGATGAATACTTATTATTCGTAACAAGAGGCGGTATTGTTAAACGTACTAAGGTTAGTGATTATCAAAATATTAGATCTAGTGGTATTATAGCTATTACTATGAAAGAAAATGATGAATTACTTGATGTAATTAAAACAGATGGATCTCGTCAAATAGTTCTTGGTGCATCTAATGGTAAAGCTATTAGATTTGATGAAAATGATATATCAGTTGTAGGACGAACTGCTAGTGGTGTTAAGGGTATGGCTCTAGAAGATGATGAAAGATTAGTAGGTGTATCTGTTATTGAATCTGAGGAGCAAGAAATCTTAATTGTTACTGAAAATGGATATGGTAAGAGAACTGTTGCTAGTGAATATAGACTTCAATCACGTGCAGGTAAGGGTGTAAAGACACTTAATGTAACTGAAAAGAATGGAAAACTTGTAAGCTTACATACTATAACTAATGATGAAGACTTACTAATTACAACATCTAAGGGTAATGTAATTAGAATATCAAGTAAGAATATTCCAACTACTTCTCGTGCTACTCAAGGAGTAATTCTAATTGATATGAAGAATAACAAAAATAGTAATCAAACTATATCAGCTGTAAGTATTATTCCTCATTCTGAAGAGGAAGAAGAAATCGCGGAATAAAAGGATTTAGGACTTATTAATTTAAGTCCTTCTTCTTTTATTTTAAAATAAATATTGAATTATATTTTAAATGAATTATAATATATATGTAAAGCGATAATAAGGACTAAGTAATATTAATTACTTATATAGAGAACTAGCGGTTGGTGTAAGCTAGTTAAGTAAAATATGAAATCTACCCTTTAGTGATACTAATCATATCCGTTTCCCGCGTTAAGGGTTTAAGAAGCAAAAAAGGTGGCACCACGTTTATTATGACGTCCTTTAATAGGACGTCTTTATTTTTATAAATTTATTTGGAGGTATATTATGTTAGATATTAAATTTGTAAGAGAAAATCCTGATGTTGTAAAGGAAAACATTAAAAAGAAATTCCAAGATGAAAAACTTCCTCTTGTTGATGAAGTAATTGAGCTTGATAAGAAAATTAGAAGCTTTAAGGGTGAAGCAGAAAACTTACGTGCTAGTCGTAATCAATTAAGCCAACAAATTGGAGCTTTAATGAGAGAAAAGAAAATTGAAGAAGCTAATCAAATTAAAGCTACAGTTAATAAGAATAATGAAAGAATAGCTGAAATTGAAAAGGAACAAGTAGAATTAGAAGCTGAATTATTAAAGAAAATGATGGTTATTCCAAACATCATAGATAAGAGTGTTCCTATTGGTAAAGATGATAGCGAAAACGTAGAAAATCAAAAGTTTGGTGAACCTGTTGTACCAAGTTATGAAATTCCTTATCATGCTGATATAATGGCTAAATTTGATGGATTAGATAAAGATGCTTCAGGTAGAGTTTCAGGTAATGGGTTCTACTACTTATGTGGACCTATCGCTAGACTACATTCAGCAATGTTAAGCTATGCAAGAGATTTTATGATCTCTAAGGGATTCATTTATTGTATTCCACCATTTATGATTAAATCTGATGTAGTTAATGGTGTTATGAGTTTTGCTGAAATGGAAAATATGATGTATAAAATTGAAGGTGAAGACTTATATTTAATTGGTACATCAGAACATTCTATGATTGGTAGATTTAAAGGTCAAATCATTAAAGAAAATCAATTACCTTTAACTTTAACTAGTTATTCACCTTGTTTTAGAAAGGAAGTTGGAGCTCATGGAATTGAAGAACGTGGCGTATATAGAGTTCATCAATTCGAAAAACAAGAAATGATTGTTATTTGTAAGCCTGAAGATTCTATGGAATGGTATAATAAGATGTGGAGTTATACTGTTGAATTCTTTAGAAGCTTAGATGTTCCTGTTAGAACTCTTGAATGTTGCAGTGGTGACTTAGCAGATTTAAAAGTTAAATCATGTGATGTAGAAGCATGGAGCCCTCGTCAAAAGAAATATTTTGAAGTAGGTAGTTGTTCTACTTTAGGTGATGCACAAGCTAGACGTTTAGGTATTAGAACTAAAAATGAAAATGGAACATATTTAGTTCATACATTAAATAATACAGTTTTAGCAACTCCTCGTGGATTAATTGCAGTACTAGAAAATAATTATAATGAAGATGGATCAATTAATGTTCCTAAAGCATTACAACCTTATATGGGTGGAATGACTATAATTAAGTAGATATAAAAAAGCTAATTCAAACAAAAATGAGTTAGCTTTTTTTCTTGGATGTTTTGTCCTCTAATGATATAGTGATTAATCTTTTACTAACCAGTAACCAGATTTAGTTGATCCTTTATGTTCTATAATTCCTTTTTTCTTTAGTTGATTCAAATGATATTGAATTCCGTCTTCTGATAATTTTAATATTATTGATAAATCTTTTCTAGTTAATAAGGCATTTGCTTTCAATAGATTTATAATCTTTTCTTGGGTAGTTTCTTGGGTAGTATTTATGATTTCTTTGGTAGTTTCTTTGGTAGTTTCTTTGGTAGTGTTAGATTTATTAGATATATTGAACGGAATTACTACTTTAATAAATTTTCCATCAAAAATATAGGAATCATTACCATATGCTTTAGTAACCGTAGGAACACCATGTCCACTTTCTTCTGCAAAACCACAAGTTTTAAAGATTTCAAATAATCTTTTATTAACTGGTTTGCTAACACCTTGTAGAAATTGTTTTTTTGATAAGTCTACTGGTATTCCTCCAAATGACTCTATTTCTAGTCTATCTGAATATACATATATACCAGGATTATTTGCTTCACTCCATTTATAATGAACACAAGCATTGTACCATGCTTCTTT
Source organism: bacterium (assembly GCA_024694145.1). Taxonomy (GTDB): domain Bacteria; phylum Bacillota_I; class Bacilli_A; order Acholeplasmatales; family JAEDCM01; genus RGIG10196. Next base: position 7,524 of record JAILKD010000082.1, read on the forward strand.
GAATGCATCCATATTGATCATCGGTTTTTCTTTTCTAGGCCTTATAGTTGTATCTACATATATTTGATTAATGGATTCAATATAATTCTTTGCTTGCTCCATTGCAAGCAATAAACATTTTCCTCCAAATTCATTTCTCTTTAAATACTCTGTTTTATCATTAGTAGCAAATGTTGCTACATTAATAACTATATCATTATTATCAGCTAATAATTCTGCTAATAAGTTATAATTACCATTTTTGGTTTTAAAACCTAAGTTATCTAAAAATGTTGAATCATTATAATGATAATTATGAGTTGATAAATAGTTCTTTAGTATTTGAAATGTTAAATTATTTCTTCTTGATTCTATATTAGCAATATCATTAGTACCGCTTAATTCAGCCCATAATTCTGCTTCAATTTTTGGATATTTTCTAAGTCTTTCTTTACTTGAACCTATTCTGATAAATCTTTCATGGTCAAACTCAGTAATTATCTCTTTAGATGATGGAATCGTTAAACATACTATTCTAGTATTATCAATATATATTTCTTCAAATTTAAAAGAAATATGAGGATCTAGATTTCTAGCTAGATAATGTTTAAATACTTCACTACCATTTATTTCTATATCATAATTAAATGATGTACCTATTATTTTTTTAGTATTATTTTCTACTCCCCATATCATATAAGCAAATGTTTGTTTGTGTAGAGCTGCTGAATTAGATAGTGCTGATATATATTCTCCTATATCCATATAATACTTATCAAGAGGATAATTAGTTTTAAATTCAATCCATTCACATTCATCGCTATTATCTATTAACTCTAATAATGTTTCTTTATTCATATAAACACCTCTTTAATATGATTATATTATATCATTTTTTATGTTCGTATGACAATAAAAAAGGCTAAACTACGCGATTTTATCAAAATTATGCAATTAGTTTAAATTAAGCATATGTGTTTTTATTTTTTTATCAAAAAAATAGAAAATATGAATAAATACTTTCTAAAAATAAATAATTAATAAAAAAAAGACGAGGGATGCCCCCGTCATTCGGTGGACCAGATTTATTGACCAACCCAAAAGATATTTCAATCTACTTTCATTGTACATCATTTTGATTAGAAAGCAATAATGTTATTTTTTTATCTTTATACGTAATAAATCTCTTTATTTTTTGTTTTATCATTAAAACTTGAATCAAGCATAATATATCCTACATTTTTATATAATATTATTAATTTTTAAAATTGATAATATGAGTGTTATAATAAATCCAATAGTAAAAATACTTGAACAAAGCATTTCAATAATTGTAAGGCCAATATATTTTTTCTTTTTTAGACTATCCCATTCTAATCTATATGGTTTTATATCCATTTTTTCTTCTATTTGATTTATTACTTCAAATTTTGCTGTATTTAGTTTCCTATATGCTAATACCATAAAAACCCACGCAACTGAAACAATTAATCCAGCAATTGATAGGCATAGGCCTAATGTTTTTAAATCATTAATTACAAATCCAAGAATAGCAATTTCAATAGTTATAAATAATGTATTAATATTTTGCCTTTTAGCTGTTATTTCTTCAGCATGAGATGAATATGATTCCCATATTTGTATGATTTGATCTTTATTTTCTTTTTCCATATTATCTTTTTCCTTGTAATAGCGATTCTATTTTTTTCCATTTCCATTTATATATAATGTCTTCTTTTTTAGATGATAGTGGCTTTTGCACATTGCCATCTTTTCTACCGCATAATAAAAAGTAAGGTATATTTTCTTCTTGTGCTATTGTTAATTCTGCAGTAACTCCTTTAGCATCTTTAGTGTTTCTACCGCATAAAACAATGACATAATCACATTTTTTAATTCTATTTCTTGCATCTTCTTTCCATTTGCTTGTTATTGGCTCTTTAATTGACATATCAATTATTTCAAATGGTGAATTTTGATCATTTGCTTGAGATACTAGAGCACCTTTTATATCCAAGTCATGATCATAATCAAATGAAATAAATACTCTTTTCTTTTTTATAATAAAACCTCCTTTTATGAGAATAAGTAAGACAATATACTATATTATTTAATCTTTTTTCTTAATGTTGTTTAATGTTGCGTTGAATTTTCTTTCTCCATTTGTAGGATTAATAGTAACATAATAATCGTGCATTTTATCAATATTATTTTTGTTATTTATATTTAGTTTTAAGTATGCATATAACTGGTGACTTTTTATTTCTTTTTTTGATAATAGGTAGTCTAAATCTTTTGCGGTATACATTTTAGAGGAGAATCCCATATTACAATATAAGTCATAAATATAATCAATTATTATATCATCAGTAAATGATATGCATAAATTAGTGCTTGATTTAGGGTTAAAAACTAAGGATACTTTATCATCGAAAAAGGCTAGTATTGCTTTAGTACTGATTTTTGAGCTTGCTTTATCGTTGTTAATAAAACTGTTATAATCAAATTCAAATAAGCTCTTTGACTTATCATAATTGCAAGAAATAATAACATTAGTTGATGAAAATAAAGTTCCTCCTCCGTCCTGCCCAATTTTATATGCAGGCTTATTAGCTTTCATTTGAAATGAATTAAATTCAATTGGTTTTTCATTAATCCATATATTATCGAACCATTCATTAAGTCTTTTTTTGATTTCCTTGTTTTCAAATTTTATTGAAAACCCTCTATTGCTTTCCATTATATTTTTTCCGTAGAAAGATTTTGGGTCATATCCAAAACCATACAAATCAATATTTATTCTATCGCTTGTTGACTTAATAAATAGATTTGAATCTATTCCATCAATACATTTATATTCGAAATTTTTTCCGAATGCTTGCATCATAAGACGTATTTCATTTTCATCAATACTTGATTGTCCACTTACAATCAATTGAATTTTTATATCTTTCAAATAAGGCTTGATTGAGTCTTTACCAAATATTTTTATTAATGAATGTAACTGGTTTGTCATTATTTTAATATCGCTAGGTTTCTTTCTCAAAAATTGGCCTAGTCTTGTGGCTTCTGAAGATGAAGAACTTCCTAGAATACAAATTTTCATATTAGCTCCCTTTTTTATTGTGTCCATATATAACATCTCCTTTAAATAAATTGGAATTAAAATTAAGAATTATAATTGAATAATACTTACTGTGGTTTTAGTTTTCTATATGAAACAAATAATATAACGAATAATTATTACTCTATTAGCATATCATTATTGAATAATCTAAAACTTTTTCATTAATATTTATATGTTTCCGTTCCACTTAACAATTTTCCCTTTAAATCCTAATTTCTTTATAATTTTTTCTTGTTTATTATAGCAATAATCATAGTCGTTAACAAACCAAATAGATTTGCTAGATATTTTTGTGATTATTTCTTTTATATATGGAAGATCAGAATACCCATATCCAAACCCAAAAGAAAAAATTTCAAGTTGTTGTCCTTCAAGCATATCAAAAAAATATTTATACTTTGAAATTTGTTTTTCGACATTTTTTTTATAATTATTGATGACAATCGAATTACATAAAGTATAGTCAAAATCATCTACGCTATTGATATCGATTTTTTCGTCACCATGTCCCCATATTAATTCTTTGTCTCCTACTTTATTATGAATGTGTATTGTGTTGTGAAAATGATATAAATATTCAATTGTTTCAGTATAATTAAAAGAAAGAACTATTGTTTCATCATCCAACAGCCTAATTATTTTCTGATTAATGATGTATTTTTCATAATTATCTATGATTTCACAATTTACTTCAATAATCCATTCTTCAAGCAAAGACTTCCATTTATAAATAACATTGGAAAAATCATTGATAAAAGAATTATAAATTGGTTCGAAATAGAATGGATTTATATCTCCTTCTTTATCCGTGTAATCTTCAATGCTGGGTGTCAACCAAGAAAAATCCATCTCTGGCAAATCTTCTTCGAAATCAGACCACTTTTCATAATCATAAGTTGTATTCATTCCATATATTAATAGACTTGCACTGTCTTTTGGACTAACAATTACTTCTCCATGATTTCCTATGTCTGATGAAATGTAAGGGTAGGGAGCAGTTTCAATTTCATAAGTTTTTGTTAAATATTTTTTAAAATCGTTATATGATGATGGAATGTTAATTGATTTATTTGATAGTAGAGTATGTGATAAATCAAATCCATTTCCTATTATTAATAATCTTTTCATAACAATCTCCAATTATTTTTTTTATATGTGTTATTTTATTTAGTCTATAATCTATTATTCATCTAACTCTTTTTTGCTTTATAGATATTTGCATAAGAATATAATCTCTTTTATTATTATTCCACAACAAGTATTACACCACTTATTAAAATTTAATACTAATGGATTCTCTTATATCATTATTATACATTATCTTGGTTAATTAATGAATAAATAATGTATAAAATTGCATATTACTATTTGGAAACAACAATTAAAAATTGTAAGAAAAAGGAGGATAATTCATTTCCTCCCAATTAAATAGGTTCTTTCAAAAATATGGTTGGTTGATAAAGTAAATTTTTTCGTATATTTTGACAAAGTATCTAAAACTTAGTTGGTTGGTATATAAAAAAAGAATACCTTCGTTGTATAATTATATTCGGCTAGAATAAATCACAAAGGAGGTATTCATGAATTATTATAACCCATATTACGACGAAATAAAAGATGATAGAATTGAAATAGTATTTGAGAATACTATTAATGATATTAAATTTATTAAAGGTGTTTTACATTCAAAACTAATGTATAATTGTCCTACATGTGGATCTATTAATTGTATTAGATATGGCCATTATACTAGAAAAATAAAGATTGATGTTCTTAAACATTATAAAACTGTTTTTATTCTTGATGTTAATAAATTGAAGTGTAAAGATTGTCTTCGTATTTTTTATGATGAGTGTAATCTTGTTTCTAGTAATTCTTCTATTTCCTATCAAACTAAATTTTCTATTTTAGAAGATTTAAGAAATGATATATGCTTCACCTATGTCGCTAAAAATAATGATGTTTCTATTCAATCAGTAATTAATTTGTTTTCTAGTACTATTAATCTTCCAAGAAATAAATTAAGTGATGTAATGTGTCTTGATGAATTTAAAAACTTAAAATCAGCTAAAGGAAAATATGCTTTTTTAATACTTGATCCACTTAATTCTAAAATAATTGATATCCTTCCTGATAGAAGATTAATTAATCTTGAAAAATACTTCGTTAGCATTCCTAAAGATGAAAGAAATGGCGTTAAATACATAATTACTGATATGTATGAGACTTATAGAACTATTGCTAAATATTATTTCCCTAATGCCACTCATATTATTGATAGATTCCATTATATAAGATATGTTGCTGATGCTTTTGATAATGTAAGAATTAGAATCCAATCAAAATATAGTTGAATATAAGACCTTAAAAAGATAGTGGAAACACTTTTTAAAAGATGTTAAAAAATCTAAATCTAAATTAGAAAAATATAAAGTGATAGAAAATGCTCTTGAATTTGATAATGAATTACTTGAAGCTTATTCTATCTTACAAGATTTCTATATTCTATCTAATGATACTAAATATGAAGAAGCTGATTTTGAATTGGATTTACTAATTAAAGAATTAGAGGAATCAAATATAGATGAATTCAATAAACTATCAGGTATGTTTAAAAATTGGAAAAAAGAAATAATTAATTCTTTTATTAGCTTTGGTGATAAAAGACTAAGTAATGGTCCAATAGAAGGAATGAATAACCATATAAAAACTATAAAAAGAGTTGGATTTGGTTTTAAAGATTTCTCATTATTTAGAAATAGACTTATGTATATAGTAAATAAACCAAAAATAAAATAATAATATAATTCTAGCCAAATAAAAAGAGATGTTACCAACCATATTTCGGAAGGTAAAAACATCTCTTTTATTGTTTCTATTTTGTGGTGGCTACCAACCAACTAACTAAATTTTAGATAGAACCTTTTTTGTTAGACTGTCTGTTTTGGGTAATCACCTATTGCTTAATTTTATATAGGACCGTTATTTATCTGCTAAATCGCCTTTTTTTCAGATTGTTGACTATGAAACTAGCTTAGCCAGTCACTAATGTCGTTTTGTTTTTGAATATGTGTCACCTTACCTATGAATTGAGTATCTTTCTAAACTTATCAAGTAGGTAATCGTCTATATTTTCGCCATTTTTCTTAATAGTTAAGAGATTTTTAAAGTCCTCATCAGTCAAATGGAATATGTACTCGTTTTTATCTCTAACCAAATCTTGTTCTCTTTTGATTAACAGCTCTTCATTATCAATATCCCTACAACATACTATTCCAAAATACCCTCTATTTGCACTAAATCTTCCAGCAAGTTGGTCAATTTCAGGATTACTAATGTCATCTTTGTAGTTTTTGCACTCAACAATAATCAATGGGCAGGTTATCAAATAACTATTACCAAGCAAAAAGAAGAAACCGGTCTCAGCTGAATTGCTGTATGTGATATCTATCCTTTTTCTTCCCTCATTTATTTCTGTTTCCAATTCCGGATGTCTAATTTGTGGATAAAACAACAACTCTAGCACTCCACAAATGTACCTTTGATATTTGTTAGCATTATCATTTCCTGTAGGAATATCGCCAAAACCTTTAATAAGTGTATCAATAAGTTCGTTTTCTTCTTCTAGAGATAAAGGCTCATTATAAACTAAAATTTTTGAAATTGTCTCCTTCTTAAATTTTTTTAGAATATCTGGATACTTTTTAGAAAACTTTGAAAGCCAATTTTTTTGTATGGTTTGTGTTTTTTCTGAAATTAAAATATCTTCTTCTATATCCTTTTTAAAAACATGTTTAGATACCAATTTTCCATTCTTGTCATATTTTTTTCTAACTAAATGAGTATCTTCATCAATATGAACTTGTTGTAATTTTTCTAAAACATACTTTCTTAAATATTTCTTTGGATCATATTCTTTTGAAAAGGTAATGATATTTTTAGGAAACAGCAAATATTTTCTACCATCTTTAACAATCATCCTTTCGTAAGAATAGGACCAATTATTTTTATCCCAATAGTAGCCAGATTCAACTTCTTCCAATTCGATGCCAAACAATTCACACTGTTTTTGAGTATATTGAATCAAAGGATATTTAATTAAGTTGGCAACCATGTCGGATATTTTATCTTTATCAATTCCTTCAACAAAAATGCGAAGGTCTTCTAATCTATCAGTTAATCCATTTTTATAGGCATCGCTTTTAAGAATGGCATCAAAAACCCTTTTTCTATCTTTATCTCCAATACCTTTTCCAATTGGTTTTCCCTTACTCATTCCCAGACAAATTTCATTCATTTCGCCTAGGTGAGAAAAAATTGCAAACGCTTCGTCTGAATCAACCTTTAAGATTAAGAGAAATTGGTCAAAGAAAGACTCGATATAGTCATTACAAATTTTGATAATAGAATCGTTGGCTTTGGAAATATAATAGGGGTCAAGGAAAGCATATGTATCTCTATCAATTTCATAATCGTAGAAATCCAATTCACTTCTTGACTTATTAATTCCTAAGAGTTCACTAATTCGCATTAAATCACCACCATTCTCTGAGTGTCTATATCAAGCACCAAATAAAACACTTATTTCTTTATGTTTCAAAAATAATCCTCCAAGTTTATTGTCAAATTCTTTTATAATCACTACAATCACCTCAAGTAACGATTATAACATGTTGTACATTTTATCTTGACTTAGTTGGTACGCTTTATTTCGACGCATTCATTTTTGTATTTACTAATTGTTAACTAGTTTAGATGTTCTCTATTTTTTATGTTTATTATTATACTACCAAAGAAGCATATAATACTTTCTATTATATAAATGTTTATTTAATAATATAACATTGTTAAGTGTTATTTTATATCTGGTATCATACTACTTACTAGTATTTAAAACTAAAGACTCTCTTATGCTATATTTATAAATAACTAAATC
>JAILKD010000092.1 GCA_024694145.1 bacterium
GAAAAGTAATATAAAAAAATGTATAATTTAAATGTTAGGAGTGATTTTTATGAATTTGAAAAAATATATTTATGATGTAGAAAATTTCCCAAAACCTGGAGTTTTATTTAGAGATATTACACCACTACTTAATAATGCAAAAGCATTTAAGTATGTAATTGATGAGTTAGCTGAATTTGCTAAAAAAGTAAATGCAGAAAAAATAGTAGCACCAGAATCAAGAGGATTTATTTTTGCATCTGCACTTGCTTATAAACTTGATCTACCATTTGTTCTTGTTAGAAAGCCTGGTAAATTACCAAGAGAAGCAATTAGTGAAGCTTATGATTTAGAGTATGGAACAAATGCTATTTCTATTCATAGTGATTCAATTAAAAAAGGTGAAAGAATTTTAGTAGTAGATGACTTGCTAGCTACAGGTGGAACAGTTAATGCTGCAACACACTTAGCTGAACGCCTTGGTGGAGATGTAGTTGGCCTTGCTTTTGTAATCGAACTAAAAGCATTAGAAGGTAGAAAATTATTAGAAAAATATGAAGTAAATTCATTAGTTGAATACTAGAATTAATTTTTTGAATAAAGGAAGTGATTTTTATGTCACAAGTAAAGAATGTAACAATAGATGATTTGCTTGAAAGCTGTAGGAAGTATCTAAAAAAAGAAGAAAATTTAAACTTAATTAATAGAGCTTATAATTATGCTTTACTAAAACATGCTGGACAATTTAGAAAAAGTGGTGAACCATATATAATTCACCCACTTGCTGTTGCATATATTTTATCTGAATTATCAGTTGAGCCAGTTACAATTGCTGCAGCACTTTTACACGATACAATTGAAGATACAGAAGCATCATTTGATGATATTAAAACTAATTTTAGTGAAGATATTGCTTTTTTAGTTGAAGGTGTTACTAAAATTAATCAAATTACATTCGATTCAAAAGAACAAGCTTTAGCAGAAACACATCAAAAAATGCTACTTGCTATGGCAAATGACATAAGAATTATTTTAATTAAACTTGCTGATAGACTTCATAATATGCGTACAATGGATGCAATGCCAAGGGAAGCGCAAATTAGAAAAGCTAAAGAAACACTTGAAATTTATGCTCCACTAGCTCACAAACTAGGTATGTTTAAAATTAAGGCTGAGCTAGAAGATAGAGCACTTAGATATGAAAACCCTGATATTTATTATCATATAACTAACTTAATTAATGCTAAAAAGGCAGAAAGAGAAAACTTAATTAAAGATATGATTGCTGCCATAGAAGAACATTTTAAAACAATTAAGTTAAAAAAATATGAAATCAAAGGTAGAATTAAAAATATTTATTCGATTTATAAGAAAATGTATGAAAAGAATAGAGATTTTGATGATATATATGATTTGCTTGCAATTAGAATTATAGTTGACAAGGTAGAAACATGTTATCAAGCTTTAGGTATAATTCATGCCCATTTTGTACCACTACCAAAAAGATTTAAAGATTATATTGCAGTACCAAAACCAAATCTATATCAGTCCCTTCATACTACTGTTGTAGGTGTTAATTCAGAAATATTTGAAATTCAAATAAGAACAAAAGATATGGATGATGTTGCTGAAGTAGGTATCGCTGCGCACTGGGCATATAAAGAAAATAAGACTTATTCAAAAGATAAAGTTCAATTTGAAATGGCTACAAAATTAAAATGGTATGGCGAATTATTAATGTTATCAAAGGATAGAGATATTAATAAAGATGCAACCGAATTTGTTGATGCTGTTAAAACTGACTTACTTGATACTAATATTTATGTATTTACACCTAAAGGAGAAGTTGTTGCTCTTCCTAATGGTGCAACAGTCTTAGATTATGCTTATAAAATTCATACAGATGTAGGGAATAATGCTGTTGGTGCAACAATTAATAATAAAAATGTTGTACTTGATACTGTTTTAAAAACAGGTGATGTAGTAAATATTAGAACTCAAAAGAATTCTAATGGACCATCAGAAGATTGGCTAAAGAAAGTTACAACAAGCCATGCAAAAACTAAAATCAAAAACTTCTTAAATAATAAATACCGTGATGAACTAATTGAACGTGGAAAAGAAGAATTAGAAAAAGAAATTATTGCTAATAAAGTTAATGCTGAAATAACACTAGATTTTATTAGAAAGAATTTTCAACGTCAAGGTGTTGAAAGTGTTGATGATTTATATGCAGAAATTGGTAAAAAAATAATCTCACCAAAAACTGTTGTAGCTAAACTTTTAGGTAAAGAATATCATTATGAAGAAAACCTTCAAAAGCAAATAGAGAAAAATCAAAAAATAATAAAAGCAAATAAATCTACAGGTATTATAGTTTCAGGTGTAAGTAATGCTGATGTTAAATTAGGAAATTGCTGTAACTGTATTCCAGGAGATCCAATTATTGGTTATATTTCTAAAGGTAATGGAGTAATTGTACACTCAATTAACTGTAAAAATATCGTAGATTTAGATAAAAAGAGATTTGTTGAAGTATTCTGGGAAGGTAATAGCGATAGAAAATACTCTTGCAGAATAAAAATAATTTCTCAAACAAATACTATTTTTGCTGAATTAATTTCAACAATTAACTCATCTAACTCTTCAATTTTATCCCTTCAAGCAAATCAAAAAGAAGATGGACTTGTAGTTACAAAAATCAAAATCTTAGTAAAGAATATTGAAGAACTAACAGTTTTAATTAGTAATATTCAAAAGATTAAAAATGTAGTACAAGTAGAAAGAGATAACAATTAGAGTAGTAGTACAAAGAGTAATAGATGCAAGTGTTGAAATTGATGGTAAAATTAATGGACAAATTGATAAAGGATATATGTTACTTGTAGGTTTTGGCTTAGAAGATACTATTGAAAATGCTAAAAAAATGGCATATAAGATAGCTAATTTAAGAATATTTCCAGATTCTAACGATAAACTCAATTTATCAATTAAAGATGTAGATGGTAAGATATTATCTATTTCTCAGTTCACTTTATATGGTGATGCAAGAAAAGGTAATCGACCATCATTTACAAATGCACTTAAAGATGGTGCAAAAGAATTATATTTAGAATTTAATGAAATTTTACGAAAAGATTATAACTTAGTAGTAGAGGAAGGTATATTTGGTGCTGATATGAATGTAAAAATCACTAATGTAGGCCCAACAACAATTCTACTAGAAATATAAGGAGTGATTCTTGTGAAAGGATTAATTTTATTAGATAACTTTTTTGAAGATACTGAAGCATTAGCTACACTAGATGTCTTAAAAAGAGGTAATCTTGAAGTTTTAAAAGTCAATATGAGTAATAATGAAATTCTTGAAACTCAAGTTGGTAATAAAATTATTGTTAAAGATTTCTATAAGGATATCAATTTAGATTTATACGATTTTTTGGTAATTCCTGGTGGAAAGGCTGTTATGAATACACTTATCAATGATAAAAGAGTTTATGAATGCATTAAAAACTTTAATGATAGAAATAAGCTTATTGCGTGTATTTGTGCTGCACCAAGCTTACTTAGAGATTATCTAACTAATCTTGAATTCACATGCTTTCCAAGCTTTGAAAAGTTTATTAATGGAATTAAGTTAGATAAAGGCGTTGTTGTAACTAAGAATTATATTACTGCAAAATCTATGTATTATTCTATTGAATTTGGCTTAGAAATTGTTAAATATTTAACTAATAATACTAAATTAATTGAATCCTTAAAAGGAGGAAATTAAAATGTTTAAGAATTTATTTAAAAATAAGACAATTTTAATTCAAACAATATTTATTATTGCGTTTATATTAACATTATTTCTATTAACATACTTTCTAACAACTCAAGCATTAAACCCATATATTGTCCCTTTTAAGAGAACTTTTAAGAGTGAATTCACATCAATAATAGGTAATATTACAGTATTATCAATGGTTTGCTTAATAGTCTTTATATTTATAAAAAGACCATATAGAAGAATTTACACGCTGGGTATAATAGAAATTGTTTTAGCTTTCATATTATATATATTAAGAATATATGCTAGAAGCTATTTTGCATTTTTCTCATTTAGAGAAATGACCATTATGAAAAATCCTGCAGGAAAACTTGGTTTAAATGTTACTAAGCAAATGCTTGGAGAGTTTTTCACAACAGGTATGGTTTTGACACTAGTTCCTGGAATAATTTTTATCATAATAGCTTTAGTCTATAGAAAAAATCCATTATTCTATGAAAAAAGAGAATCGCATACAACTAATAAAAAAGTAGCTGCATCGATTTTGTCACTATCACTTAGCTTTGCTATGGTGCTATCCTTTAGAGCAAGTGTTAAAAAGAAGTGGCCATATAATTCTGACTTATCACTTTATGGATGTATGAACTGTGGTCTATATAATTATTATTTATATGAAGCTTTAGGTTGGGATTTTCATTATAATGGTAAGAACTATAGTAATGAAGACATTACTGTTGAAATAAATAAATATGATAGAAATTCTAGCACATATACAAACTTTTTAGATAATAATAATTCAGATGAAAGAGTATATGTTGGTAGTCTTGCTGGAAAGAATATTAAAATTATACAATTAGAATCTGTTAATAAGTATTGCGTTGATTTAAAGCTTAATAATGGTGAATTATTAATGCCTAATTTTAATAAAATATTAAGTGATAGTAATGCTTATTATTGTACAAATTTCTACACATCCAGTGGTCAAGGAAAAACTGCAGATGCTGAACTTGCAGTAAATACTGGTGTTAATCCACAAGGTCCAAACACACAACACTGGGAATATAAGAATAACAATTATGAATTCCAAACAATTGCTAAAATGTTTAAGGAAAAATATGATGCAACATGTTATTCATTCCATGGAGATTTAGCAAAATTTTATAATAGAAATCATGTTCATCCTGAAATGTTTGGATATGATAAATATTATTCATTAGAAGATTATTTAGAAACTCATAAAAGTGAAAAAGAGGATCCCAATAGTTATATTAATGGCTGGGTTGATGACCATGTTATTTTAGAATGGGAAGATGAGGTAAGCAGTAAAATTGATGGTTCATTTTTAACTTATCAAATAATGACAGTAAGTCATACTCCATTTGCAGGTAATCCAAAAGAAGATGAATATGATTTTGGATATAAAAACAAAATGCTTTATAGATATATTGCATATATGAGATATGTCGATGATTATTTGGATGAATTATATGAAAAAATGAAAAATGACACTAATACAATTTATATTATGTATGGTGATCATGGCTCATTTTTAACTAAGAAAGAACAAAAAGAATTATTTGGAAAACAATCTACTCTTGATTTTGAGCTAAATAATACAAAAGTTCCTTGCGTTATATTTGATGCTTCAGGAACACTTAATACATTAACAGAAAACAACATGAGATGTAATATGTTAAGAAGTGAAATAGATATTTTCACTACTATAGTTGATTTATTTGACTTTGATTATAAAGGAGTTAGACTTGGGGTAAATATTTTCTCAAAAGAAAAGACATTTACATATGATCCAAACACATTTACTATAATCACTGATGATTATATTTACTACACAAAAAATGATAAGAAAATGCTATTTAATCCAATTAGTGATGAAACGCTTAAACATCAAATTGAATTAATTAAACATTATAAAGTAATTGTTGATATAGCTAATAAGCGCAACATGATTAAAAAGGAGGCAAAATAATGGCTATAACAAAAGCAAAAGGTACATACGACATTTTACCATCAGACTCTTATAAATGGAGCTTTATAGAAGATAAAATAAGACAAGTATGTCAAATATTTAATTATGAAGAAATAAGAACACCTATATTTGAAGCTAGTGAATTATTTCATAGAACTGTAGGTGAAACAAGTGATTTGGTAAAAAAAGAAACTTATGATTTTAAGGATAGAGGAGATAGACTTGTAACACTTCGTCCTGAAGGAACTGCAGGTGTTGTTAGAGCATATATCGAAAATAAGATGTACACTGAACCTATCAATAAATTATTCTATATTGGTTCAATGTTTAGATATGAACGTCCACAGAAAGGGCGTTATCGTCAATTTAATCAATTTGGAGTAGAATGCTTTGGTTCTAGTGATCCTATTATGGATGCTGAAGTAATAAGTCTTGCAGTAACAATTATTAAAGCATTTCGCTTAAAAGGAGTAAAGGTTAGACTTAATACTTTAGGCGATGATACAACTAGAGAAAGCTATAAAGCTGCTTTAGTTGAATATTTCTCTAAATATAAAGATGATATTTGTGAAGACTGTAAAGTTAGATTAGAGAAAAATCCTCTAAGAATTCTAGATTGTAAAGTAGATAGAGATACTGAAATATTTAAAAATGCACCAAAGATTACTGATTATTTATCGATTGAAGCAAAATCTCGTTTTACTAAAGTATTAGAATACTTAGATAGTATGCAAATCAATTATGAAGTAGATCCTATGATTGTTAGAGGTCTAGATTACTATACTCATACAATTTTTGAAATAGAAGCACAAATTGAAGGCTTTGGTAGTCAAAATGTTATGTGTGGTGGTGGAAGATATGATCATTTAGTTGAAAACTTAGGTGGACCATCTACTCCAGGTATTGGTTTTGCATTTGGTTTAGAAAGATTACTTACAGCTATTGAAGCTGAACATGATTTAAATAGTGAAATGCAAGTACATTTATTTGTGATTGCTTTAGGTGATAAGGCTAGACTTGCCGCAACAAAAATAGTTAATGATATGCGCTGTGGTGGTTTAATCACTGAAATGGATTATTTAAATGGTAAACTTAAAAATCAATTTAAATTATGTGAAAAATATAATGCTAAATATATTGCTATATTAGGTGATTCTGAATTAGAAAATAACGAAATTAATGTTAAAACACCTAATTCAACAGAACAAGTTACTATTCCAATTGATAATTTATATCAATATGTAGTATCAAAACTTAGAAGTAGTAGTTGCCAAGGCTGCTCAAGTAGCTGTGGTGACTGTAATTGTGATTGTGAGGGAAATAAAAATGAATAGAACACATAATAACGGAGAGTTAAGAATAACTGATGTTAATAAAATTGTTGAACTAAAAGGTTGGGTTGCTAAGAAAAGAAATCTTGGTGGTTTAATCTTCATTGATATTAGAGATAGATATGGTATTACTCAATTAGTTGTAAAACCAGAAAATCCTAATTATGATGTAGCTAATCAACTTAAAAATGAATATGTTATCCAAGTAAAGGGTAAAGTTATTGAACGTGAAAGCAAGAATAAAGATTTACCTACAGGTGATATTGAAATTGAATGTGATGAAATTAAAATATTAAACACATCAATTCAACCACCAATTATTATTGCGGATAATACAGATGCACTAGAAGATACAAGATTAAAATATAGATATCTAGATTTAAGAAGACCTTGTATGCAAAAATATTTCATTACTAAATCTAAGATTACTCAAGCAGTAAGAGAATATTTAACAAGTGAAGATTTCTTAGAACTTGAAACTCCTATTCTTGCTAAATCTACACCAGAAGGCGCAAGAGATTATTTAGTTCCATCTCGTTTATATGAAGGAGAATTTTATGCTCTTCCTCAATCACCACAAATATTTAAGCAATTATATATGATTGCAGGATTTGAAAGATATTTCCAAATTGCTAGATGCTTTAGAGATGAAGATTTACGTGCAGATAGACAGCCTGAATTCACACAAATTGATATTGAAACATCATTTTTAAATGATACTGAAATTCAAACTATTGTTGAAGGAATGTTTAAGCATGTATTTAAAAAAGTTCTAGATATAGATTTAAAAACTCCATTTAGAAGAATTAAATATGAAGATGCAATGAATACATATGGTTCTGATAAGCCAGATTTAAGATTTGGCATGGAATTATTTGATTGTACTAACTTATTCAACCATATTGAATTTATGGATGGAGTAATTAAAGGTATAACAGTTAAAAATGCAAATCATTATACAAGAAAAAATATTGATGAATTAACTAATTTAGCCAAAAAATATAAAGCTAAAGGCTTAGCTTATTTAAGATATCAAGATAATGTTTTAAGTGGATCTATTATGAAATTCTTAGATGAAGCTAAACAAACTGAAATAATCAAAGAATTAAAGCTTGAAAATGGTGATTTAGTATTAATTACTTATGGTAAGCTAAAGATTGTACAAATTTCTTTAGGCGCATTGCGTAGCTTTATAGCGAAAAAGGAAAATATGCTAGATCCTAAGCGTTTTGAATTTGCTTGGATTGTTGATTGGCCAGTATTTGAATGGAGTGAAGAAGATAATCGTTGGTATGCTTCAACACATCCATTTACTAGACCAAAGGATGAATGTATTAAATACATGAAGACTAATCCAGAAAAATGTTATGCAAATGCATATGATATTGTCTTAAACGGATATGAACTTGGTAGTGGAAGTTTAAGAATTTATGACCAAGATGTCCAAAAATTAATGTTTGAAACACTTGGCTTAACAGATGAAGATATTAAGAATAAGTTTGGATTCTTCACAGAAGCCTTAAAATATGGTACTCCACCTCATGGAGGAATTGGTATGGGCTTAGAAAGAATTACTATGCTTATGACTAATACAGATAATATTAAAGATGTTGTTGCATTCCCTAAAACACAATCAGCTAGAGATCTAATGTGCGAAAGCCCATCAGCTGTAGATGATAAACAATTAGAGGATGTACATATTAGTATTAGAAAAAGCTAAATAGGAGGATAAATAATGAGAACTGATTATATTTCTTGGGATGAATATTTCATGGGAGTAGCATTACTATCAGCTAAAAGAAGTAAAGATCCATCAACACAAGTTGGTGCATGCATAGTTAATGAAAATAAGCGTATTGTTGGAATTGGTTATAATGGGTTCCCTCGTGGATGTGAAGATAAAATCTTCCCATGGGAACGTGAAGGAAAGTTTTTAACCACAAAATATGCTTATGTAGTTCATGCAGAAGTTAATGCAATCTTAAATTCAAGTGCTAATCTTGAAGGAGCAACTCTTTATGTAAGTTTATTTCCATGCAATGAATGTGCTAAAGTAATTATTCAATCAGGAATAAAGCATATTGTATATATGGATGATAAATATAATGGTACAGAAGGAGATATAGCAAGTAAAAAAATGCTAGATGCTGCAGGTATTAGTTATAAAAAGATTGATAAAATAAAGGTTGATTTAACTAATGTTTAAAAAAGTATTAAAAAAATATTGGATTTTACTTTCTATTATTTTTGTAATACTTATTCCAACTTTAATTCTTACAACTGTTAGAACTAATTATGATGCATACGTCCCTGGATCAATTGAAAGTGTAGGTAGTGTTGTTGAAATAGATTCAAATAATAAAAGTGATAACTATTATTCAACTAGTGTTTACTATATTGATAGAATAACTTTATTTCAAAAACTAATATTTTCTAATATAAATGAAGGTTTAGTTTATAAAAGAAGTAAAAATATGACTACTGAAAAAGATAGATTACAAGGTGAAATAGAGCATAATAGTGCTATTTATACATCTTTAATATCAGCTTATAAAGAAGCTAATATAGAGCTTGATTATAAATATATAGGAATATACGTTTATGATACAACTAGTAATGTAATAAATATTGGTGATGTAGTACTTGGAAGTAATTATGATGATTGTGTAAGCAATTTAAAAAGTGATGAAGTAAAAATTTTAAGAAATAATCAAGAAACAACTATTAAGTTAAATACTGGAGATAAGGTAGCTTTAGCTTATCCTTATTATGAAATTAATAATGATAAAATAAAAGTTTATCCATCCAATAACGGAGGACCATCAGCAGGCTTAATGCAAGCACTTAAACTATATGATGATTTAGTAGATGAAAATTTAGCTACTAAATATAAAGTTGGTGGTACTGGAACTATTGATGAATTAGGAAATGCTGGAGCAATAGGCTGTGTTGGTTTAAAAATATATACTGCAATATATAATAATGTTGATATTTTCTTTATACCTAATGAAAATAAAGAAGAAGCTGAAAAATATTTAAAGAAAATAAAAACAAATATGAAAATAGTCTATGTTAGCACATTAAGTGAAGCTATAAACTATTTACGAGGTGTGTAGTAATGAAAAAATATAATTTAGAGCTTGATAAATATAAGAAATTATATTTTCCTCCATACACAATTTTAAAAGCATATATATTTTCTATAATCATATCATTATTAATCGTATCT
>JAILKD010000016.1 GCA_024694145.1 bacterium
AAAGGCTCCTTTTAACGTATAAACGAATATACGTGTTATCCGGTATTAACTATCGTTTCCAATAGGTATCCCAGTCTTAAGGGTAGGTCACCCATGTGTTACTCACCCGTCCGCCACTAGGTGGAAAATCCAAAGCCAAATAAATCAGAAATCAGTGCAAGCACTTCAAACGTCATTAAATATTTTTGGGCCACCTCGTTCGACTTGCATGTCTTAGGCATGCCGCCAGCGTTCATCCTGAGCCAGGATCAAACTCTCAATAAAAAAAAGTTATTTCAAATTTAATTCCTGACTACTCAAATAAATTGACTTATATTTTTTTGCTCAGTTTTCAAAGATCATTTTTGCACTTTTCCTTTAAAAATAAAGGTTTTTTCTCACAAAGCGCAAATTAATTCTAACATATTCAAAATACGGTGTCAACACTTTTTTAAACATTTTTTAAAAAAAATGTCAAATTTTGTTTTTTGTACATTTTTTGCTGTTAAATCCGCTTTTGAATACACTATATTATACGCCAAAAATAAAAAAAGAAAACACTTTTTTTGAATTTTTTTCAAAAAAGTTTGTTTTCCCTTATTTTATATAGAAAAAATTAGTTTTTTGGTTTAAAAATCAAAGATATAATAAAAGCAAATACAATAGTAGCAGTAATCCCTGATGCTGTTAAGCTAAACATTCCAGTAAATAAGCCAAGTATTTCACCCTTTTTAGCTCCTTCTAATGCCCCATGTATTAATAAATGCCCAAATGATGTTATTACTACCATTGCTCCTGCTCCAAATTTAGTTACAAAAAAGTCATATATATTAAATATATCAAGAAAAGCTCCGATTACTACAAATAGAGATGTTACATCACCAGCCTTTAAGTTAGTAAAATCTAAAAGAAGCTGTCCTATTAAACATACTAGACCTGCAAATAAAAATGCATATATATAAATCATTCTTTCACCACACTTACTGCATGGCATATACCAGGTATTGCTTTTTTTTGATTAACGAGTGTTGTATTAAATAATGCTCCTGTAGCCAAAAGTAATATTTTTTTATATTTATTATCTTTAATTACCTTAGTTAAGAAATAAGTTGGCATACAAGATATACCTGAACCACCGGCTAATACTCTTTTATCTTCCTTATTATATATAATACAAGCAGTATCATCATAATTCTTTAATTTAATACCATATTCTTCTTTTACTAATTCTTTAAATATTTCTTTTCCATATTTGCCTAGATCTCCAGTTAATATTAAATCATAGTCATCAATACGTCTATTTGTATCCTTTAAATGTTCATATAATGTATAGGCACATGCTGGTGCCATAACACTCCCCATATCATTAGAGTCTTTAATACCATAATCCATTACTCTACCAATAGTACAGTATTCTATTTTTAAATCAGTTTTTTCTTTAGAAAGTAACATTCCTGTTTGTGATGTTACAGTAAAAGTTTGATATTCTTTTTTTAATGATCCATATTCAGTTGGATACCTAAAGTTTCTTTCAGAAGTCAAATTGTGACTTGACGTAGTTATTAAAACATTCTTTATATTTCTATTTTTTAATAAACTAGATCCAACGATTATTTCTTCTGTGAAACTAGCACATGCATTATATAGTCCTAAATAAGGAAGTCCTATTCTTTTGTTAACTACATTAGATATCATTAATTGATTACTTAAATCACTAGATATAACTAAATCTATATTATTTCTATCCTTAATTATATTAATAGTTCTTTCTAATTCTTTAATCTCACAATCTTCATAAGTCTTTTCTCCATCCAAAAAATCATCATACTTAAAATCTAAATATTTAGCTATTGGTCCATCTTTAATAAAAGGACCTCCTCCTACTACACTATCCTTAATATATATATTATCAAATTTAATAGTCATGCTAAGCTCCAAATAAGACATATCTGATTATTCCGAATAGATATGCACTAACTATCCCATAAAGTATAACTGATCCAGATAATTTAAATATATTAGCTCCAATACCTGTAGTTAATCCTTCTTTTCTATATTCCATTGCTGATGCTGTAGTAGAATGAGCAAATCCAGTTATAGGAATAATAATTCCTGCCTTAAAGAGATCTATCATATTATCAAAGAATCCTAATCCGGTAAAAAGTGATGCCAGAAATATAAGAGTAACCATCATAAGATTACCTGCTTCAATATTACTAATAGTAGGTGCCATAGAATATACCTTAATAAGTACTTGCCCAAATAGTCCTATTAGTCCTCCTGAAATAAATGCTAATAATAGATTTTTTATA
>JAILKD010000043.1 GCA_024694145.1 bacterium
CCGCGTGTTTGACTGGAGGTCAGACGTGTGCTTTATATGGAATTAATCATAACATCATTATTATCAATTCCATATAAAGCACATACATTTCTATTATTAGATATTCCATATAATAAATTAGCTGTTCCAATTAATGGATCAAGAATAGATATTTTCTTTTTAGGATATAATTTATCAACCAAATAATTCATTAAATGTACTACTACATCAGGTGTAATAGTTATAGGCCAGTTCATCTCTTTAAAACAGTTTAAAAAGACATAGTTAAGACCTTTTCTTAGTTCTTCAACATTATAAGAATCCTTAAATTTATTTAATCTTCTTTTATATTTTAGAACTAGTGATTTATCGATATCTATAGTAGTTTCATCTAGCAAATTATTAGCTATCATTAAAATACTATCATAATAATTTAGTTTTAAATTGTCATATAGAAATATTGCACAGTCTTGAAAGACATCAAATATTTCTTCAATTTTCTTTTCTTCTACCACTAAAATCACCTTTAATATTATATAATATTAAGAATACTTTGTCTATAATTAAAACTTAAATGTTTTAGAGGCTTCTGTAAATGAATAAATAGTTGCAACTACTTCAGTTAAATATAAAACTATTGTATTACTATCATTTTCATCATACATTCTTCTTAAATCTGGATATTTATCTAGCATAGCCTTTTTAGCAATTACTCTATCATCAGCTACTACTTTTGCACTTACTCTAATCCACTTGCCGTCATTAAATGCTGATATTTCTACATTTGGATTATCTATCATTTCTTTATAACATGTTTTTGATTTTCCTGTTTGAATATATAACTTATTTTCAAATAAATTGATTGTGCCAAATGGTCTAACATATGGCTTATTATCTTTAGATGTTGCTAAATAATATACTCCTGCTTTTTCTAAAAATTCTAATACTTCTTTCACTTTGATCACCTCTACTAAAAATTATACCACAAAAAAAGACTAGAAGTTAATCTAGTCTCTTATTCTGTTTTATCAACAAATGCTAAACTTATAATGTTACTATGGTCAGTTGAGAAGAAAATAATTACATCTCCTTCATCTTTATTATGTTTAACCTTAAACTTTCCAGTAGATGAATCATAGCATTTTACATCAGCCATAGCGTCATTATCACAGTAGAATAAATCATCAAAATCTATATATGTAGATTCAAAATTAAATTCCACATAACCTCCGCCTTCACTACTACTTCCTTTATCTTTACCTACCAAAAAGTAGAATTCTTCATCATCATAGTTAAATGTGTCGGCATTAGTGATTTCATTACCACTAGTATCAAAACCATAATAATATGAAGAATTATCATCAAATGCAGTTATATGAAAGTAATATACTGGCATATCTATAATTAGTGGATGAGCATTTTTCTTTGGATTATATATATCATCTGTTGTACCAAATGGTAAGATATAGATTAATCTATTTTCAAACTTCTTTATTTCAAAGGATAAAGTATCACTATCTTTTACCCTAAATAATTTCATTTGACTTTCCATTTCGCTATACGATGTATATAAATCAAATTCATCAATACTATCAACAATTATAATTGCATAACTAAAATCATCATAAACTTGATTTGATGTAACAACTAAGTTACTAGTAAATCCACCTATTATTATAAAAAGAGCTTTCCTACCCATAGTAATCCTCCTTTTAAGAAAAAATAAAACGAAATCTATATTATAATTATGTCAATAATTATACCAATAAACAGCATTTTTTGCCTCATAATAATTAAAAAGACTAGTATTAAAACTAGTCTTATTATTGTTTTATTTAATTTTTTCAAAGTCACTTGCTGGGTGCTTACATAGTGGACATATGTAATCTTCAGGTAGTTCATCAGTTTCATCATAGATATAACCACATACTGTACAAACATAACCCTTCTTACCCTTTGTCTCAGGTTTTGGTTTGACCTTATCTTGGTAATATGTATAAGTCATTGTTTCTTTATCAGTTATAACTCTTGATTCAGATAAGCTACATATAAACATACCATGTGTTCCTAAGTCTAAGTATTGTTCTACTTTTAGTGACATAAATGAGTTAATATATTTATCTAAATATACTAATCCATTATCAGATTTTGGTAGTGTTTCTCCTTCAAATTTATCCTTGGATCTTCCACTAACAAAGCCATATTTTTCAAATACACTAAATGGTGCATCAACACTTAAAACATTAACATTCATTAAACCGCTTTGCTTAATAACATGATGAGAATAATTCTCTTTATTAATAGTAACAGCTATTCTATTTGGTTGACTTGTTACTTGAGTTACTGCATTACAAATAAATGCATTATCTTTCTTTCCATCATTAGATGTAACTACATATAGGCCATATCCAATTTTAAATAAAGCTGTTAGATCATGCTTATTAGCTAAATCATCAGATTTTGCTATATAGTCTTTGCATAATTCTTTTGCCATTAAATCTAGAGTCTCTCTATTTTCTTTAGTTAAAGCTGATTTAATAGTTAAATTATTTTCTAGATAAGTAATGTTCTTACATTTTTCAAGTTTAGATAAAATAACTTTCTTAGCCATAGGTGCCCAACTTCCATTTTCAATAATACCTATAGTTTTATTTTGGAAGTTTCTTTCAACTAAATGATTAATAAATTCATTCATGAATGGGAAAATTTCTGCATTATAAGTTGTAGTAGCAAGAACAATCTTACTATATTTAAATGCATCTTCTACATTTTCTGCCATATCACTTCTTGCTAAATCAGATATAGCTACTTTAGGGCAACCATTTTCTTTTAATTTTTCTTCTAATTCTAGTGCAGCTTTTTTAGTATTACCATATACTGAAGTATATGCAATAAATACTCCATCAACTTCAGAAGCATAGCTACTCCAAATATCATATAAATTAATATAGTAACCTATATTTTCTTTTAAGATTGGTCCATGTAATGGACAAATAATATCTATATCTAGCGTTTTTGCAATCTTTAATAAGTTTTGTACTTGGCTTCCATATTTACCAACTATACCAAAGTAATAACGTCTAGCTTCACATGCCCATTCTTCATCAACATCAAGGGCACCAAACTTACCAAAGCCATCAGCACTAAATAGTGTTTTAACAGTCGCATCATAAGTTACCATTACTTCTGGCCAGTGCACCATTGGTGCAAATACAAATTTAAGTTTATGAACACCTAAATCTAATTCATCACCATTTTTAACTACTAATCTATTTTTAGCAATATCACTTCCAAAGAAGTTTTCCATCATAGTAAATGTTTTATCATTACCTACTACTATTGCTTTTGGGTATGCATTTAAAAAATGTTTAATATTAGCAGAATGGTCTGGTTCCATATGTTGAACTATTAAATAATCTGGTTTCTTACCATTTAATACATTTGATATATTATCTAACCATTCATGGCTAAATTTAGCATCAACTGTATCCATAATAGCTATTTTTTTATCCATAATGACATATGAATTATATGCCATACCATTTTCTACAATATATTGACCTTCAAATAAATCTATTTGATGGTCATTAACACCTACATAAATAATATCGTTTGTAACTTTATTATTCATAATTATGCCATCCAAAGTCCATGTAAATTACAATATGCATATGCTTTAACAAATACTTCATCTTCTCTTAAAATGAATTTGCATTCAGGTTTACTAGTTGGTTTTAAGTTGTACTTATAGCTTCCTTGAGATGTTTCAATAATAATCCATTCAATATAATGCATTTCAGTCATAGGATGTTCTACACTTCCAACCTTAACAGTAACAATATTCTTTTCTACTGAAACTTCTGGTACATGCTTTTCTCTAGCAGCATCAGTTGTATTTGGAGTTAAAACTTCCATCTTTTCTCCGCAGCATACTACATCTACGCCTGAATCTACAACTTTCTTAATAATTTGTCCGCAGTGTTTGCACTTTAAAAATTCTATCATATTAAATACCTCCTATCGTAATATGTTATAATAATTATATTATAAAAGTTAAAAATATGCAATTAGATAAAGAAAAATGATATAATAGTTTTGAGGTAATTATTATGAAAAATAAATGGATAGTTAAAAGAATTGAAAATTACCAAAAAAATGTACCTGATGAAATACATTATAGATGTCGTCATAGACCTACATGTAGTGAATATGCTAAGCAAGCATATATGAGGTACAACTTTTTTCATGCCTCTTTTTTAACTACAAAACGACTTTTAAAATGCAATAGATTGTTTAAGCCTAGTTATGATCCAGTACCTATTAAATATTCTAAAATAGTAAGAGATGCTAGGAAAATAATAAAGAATTTTAAAAATAAGAATGTTGCAATTGATGCCACTTGTGGTAATGGTCATGATACAATTTATTTATCTAAATATTTTAAAGAAGTCCATTCATTTGATATACAAGAATTAGCAATTAAACGTACTAAACAAAAACTATATTACATCAATAATGTAAATCTATATGTAGATGATTTTAATAATATTCCAAACTATGATATAAAACCTGATTTAATAATATTTAATTTAGGATTCTTACCTGGTTCTAATAGGAAAGTTAAAACACAAGATTATACACCAGATGTTGCAATTAAAAACTGTTATAACTTATTAAATGATGATGGAATAATTATTATATGTTCATATAGAGCTCATGATGGAGGAATGAGTGAATTTAATAAAATAATAGATAGTATTAAAGATTTAGAATATAGCATTAAAGAGAAATATAAAAACAATGAAGCATTAATAGTAATCAAAAAAGAATCGCTAAAATAAGCGATTCTTTTTTATTTGAACAAATCAGAATGACTACCCGTCCTTACTAAATACAGTATTAAGTTTTTATTTGAGTACTTATATACCAAAAGCCAATTTGGTTCAATATGTAATTCTCTACAATCTATATATTCCCTAGATGGTTTAAGTGGATGATCTCGATATTTTTCAGGAAGTACTTTTCCATTTTGAAGCAACTCAACAACAACTTCGAATTCTTTTATATTTAATCCTCTTTTAATACAGTTTTTAAAATCCTTTTTAAACTGAGTTGTAGGAGTAATTGAGTAGATCACCTTTTCAACTCCTCAATCATTTCATTAACTGAATAATATTTTTTGGGCTCGTTAAGCTTTTCTTCATACGACCTAACTTCTTTTATTGCATCAACTGTTTCTTTATTTGGAACATCTAATTTTAACTCAAAAGGAATACTATATGTCCTAACAACTTGTTTATAAAATAAAGTTATAGCTGCTGTGGGTGTAAGTCCTAATTCGTTAAAAATCGTTTCTGCTTCTTTTTTTAATTCCTCATCAATTCTTATATTTACATTTGCCATAATTATCACTTCTTTCAACATAATTATAATACAATGTATTAATCTTTTCAACACATTACTAACAAATATGTAAAATAAAAAGCTCATTTTTTATGAGCTTAATTATTAATATTATTTTTTTTCTTAATTTCTTCTATTTCACGTTCTAATTGTTTAATCTCAGGGTTATCTCCATAAGTTATTTCTAAAGTGTCTTTGGGTTCCCATTTTTTTATTAATAAAACATCTCCAATACCTATTATTAATGAAATAATAAGTAGTATTACACCAAATGTAGTAGTATATACATCATATCTATAAATTATTAATATTAAACCAAACACAAATAGAAATACGGAAAATAAACTTACTAGAATAATAGATGCTAGTTTGAATTTATTTGCTTTAGACATTAGATATTCTTAACAGCCTCAACTACTACTTTAATTGCTTCTTCATAAGGTAGTTCAACTTTTTCATTTGTTGCTCTAGTCTTTAGTTCAACAATTCCCTCATTTGCTCTACGACCAACAATAATAATATATGGAATACCTATAAGTTCAAAATCCTTCATCTTAAATCCTAAAGATGCATCTCTATCATCTAAGATCACTTCTGCTTTTGTATCATTTAATAAATCATGCATTTTATCAGCTAAATTCTTTTGAACTTCATCAGTATATTTAGCAGGAACAATTACTACATGATATGGAGCAACATTTAGTGGCCACTTAATACCAAATTCATCATGATATTGTTCAATAATAGCACTCATAGTTCTAGTTACACCAATACCATAGCATCCCATAACCATTGGTTTAGTAGCACCATTTTTATCTAAGTAAGTACATCCCATAGCTTCACTATATTTAGTTTGAAGTTTAAATACTTGACCAACTTCAATACCACGTTCAACCTTCATAGGTTTGCCGCATATTGGACATAAGTCTCCTTCTTTAACTAATCTAATATCTTTTGTTTCATAATTGAAATCTCTACTATAGTTGGCATTTTTAATATGATAATCAAGTTTATTTGCTCCAACAAGTGCATTACTCATTAAAGCTACTTCATTATCAATAATTAAATTATCTTTATTCAATCCAATAGGACCCATAAATCCTTCTTTTGAGCCAATTTCTTCAATTTCTTCAGGAGTTGCCATACGTAGTAATTCTTCACTAGTATTTAGGGCATTAATTACTTTAATTTCATTAACTTCTCTATCTCCTCTAACAAAACAAATCACTGTTTTATTATGTTCCATATCACGATAAGCAACAGCCTTAATAGTTTTAGATTTATCTATATTTAAGAAGCCTGCAACTTCTTCAATAGTCTTAAAATTAGGTGTATGAACTTCTTCAAGATCTTTTAATTCTTCTTTTTCTTGAGCGATAGGTTTACTTTCAGCTTTTTCTGCATCAGCTGCATAACCACAGTCGCAGTAAACTATATCAGATTCACCAGTAGATGATAATGCCATAAATTGATGAGAACCGTTCCCACCGATTGCTCCACTATCTGCTAAAACAATTTTATAGTTTAGATGGAATCTATCAAAAATCTTCTCATATGTCTTATACATTAAATCATATGATTTATCTAATCCCTCAGTATCAACATCAAAACTATAAGCATCTTTCATAATGAATTCTCTACTTCTCATTAAACCAAAACGAGGACGGAATTCATCTCTATACTTAGTTTGAATTTGATAAGGAATAACTGGTAATTGCTTATATGATTTTACAAGTACACTAGTTAAATCAGTAAATACTTCTTCAGCTGTTGGAGCTAGACAGAAATCTCTATCATGTCTATCTTTAATACGCATAAGCTCAGAACCATATTTATACCATCTACCACTTGCTTCCCAAAGTTCTTTTGGTTGAAGACAGCTACATAATATTTCTTCTGCACCTGCTTTATCCATTTCTTCTCTAATTATATTTTCAACTTTTCTTAAAGTACGTAATCCTAGTGGTAAATAATTATAAATACCTGCGCTCATCTTTTTAATCATACCACTTCTAATTAATAAAATATGAGAAGGTATTACTGCATCATTTGGTACTTCTTTTAATGTTGAAATTAACATTCTACTTGCTTTCATAAGTTCACCAACCTTATTTATT
>JAILKD010000058.1 GCA_024694145.1 bacterium
TAATAATCATTCTCCTTTACAAGCATATTATATATGAGTTATAATTAAAATATCGTAACATATGTTACAAAGGGAGCGTTTTATATGAAAAATTTATTTCTTAATGAATCATAATTAGATGTGACTATTGATATTTCTCCTTTAATAACAATACATACATTATTGCACTTTTCTCCTTCTAAAAATATAAGTGCATTTTTATTATATTCTTTATAATAAACATATTTTTCATAGTCAGATGCATTAAGAAATAAATTTTTCATATAAAACGCTCCCTTTGTAACATATGTTACGATATTTTAATTATAACTCATATATAATATGCTTGTAAAGGAGAATGATTATTATGAACAAATTATTAAAATTATCAATTATGGGAGTACTTGGCTTAGGTTTATTTGCTTGTGGCAAAAAAACTACTACAGCAGCACCAACAACAGCACCTACTACAACAGCTACTCCAACAACTACAGTAAAGAAAGAAGAAGTTAAGATTTTAACTCCAAGTGGTACACCACTAATGGCTATTGCTGGATTAATAGGAACTGATGGAGTAAACATAGAATCAGTTAATGGAGCTGATAATTTAGTTACTGGTTTAACTAAAGGATCTTATGATATGATTGTTGCGCCTCTAACTGCAGGTACAAAATTATATAACGCTGGAAAATCAAAATATAAGCTTGAAGCAGTAGTTACAACAAATAACACTTATGTTATTGCTAAAGGTAATACTACTTTAACAAATATTAGTGATCTTGAGGGTAAAAAGATAGTAGCATATGGTAAGGGAAATACTCCAGATATCGCTTTAAGAAAAGCATTTAGTGAAAATAGTCTTACATTTGATGAATCATTAGTTCAATATGAAAATGATGTTTCAGTAGCTATGTCAACATTTAATAGTGGAACTACTTATGATTATTGTTTAATTGCTGAACCTCAAATTTCTAAAATGAAGACTAATGGAGCAAATATTAAAGTATTAGATTTATCTACTTATATGTCTACAACTATTTATCAAGCTGGTATATTTGTTAATCCAGATGCAAACCAAACTAGATGTAATGAAGTAATTGAAGATATAAAAGCTAACATTACTTATTTAAATAGTCATCCAACAGAATACGCTAATAAGGTTGTTGAAAATGATAAAGAAGAAGGATTCTTCAAAAAAATGGGTAAAGATGCATTAGCTTTAAGTATTCCTAATGCAAACATTGGTTTCACAAAAGCAAAAGATAATAAAGATAGTATTAAAGCTTATTTTACAGAATTAATTTCTTTTGATCCGAAAATTATAGGTGGAATGGTAAATGATGAGTACTTCAGATAAAAAAAATGATACATTATTCTTTATATTGGGAATCGTATCAATCTTTATTATCTGGTTATTATTAAGCATAATTATTAATAATGATTTTGCTATACCTAAAGTAGATAAAACTGCTAAGGCACTAGGTGATTTATTTAGCCATTCTAAAACATATTTAATATTAGGAAAAACAATACTTAGAATTGCTTTAACTATATTAATAGGATTTACTGCATCAATAATTTTAGTAGCTTTATCTACATTATCAAAGAAATTTAGGGCATTTATTTCTCCAATTATTACACTACTTAAAACAGTACCAGTAGTAGTTGTTATATTATTATTCTTATTCTTGTTTACAAGAGATACTACACCAATATTTGTAGCATTACTTGTAATAATGCCTTTAATGTATGAAGCATTATTAAATGGTATTAACAATATAGATGAATCAATAATAAATGAGACTAAAATGATTTCTAAAACTAATTTATTTGTCTTAAGAAAGGTATACTTACCTTTAACTAAACCATATATATTACTATCAATCTTACAATCAGTAGGACTTGGTTTAAAAGCTATGGTTATGGCAGAATTAATTGCTCAAACAAAAAATTCAATAGGTAAAGAAATGTCTGATTATAGGGCTTTCTTGGATATGGAATATATTTTTGCTTGGGGCTTAATAATGATTACAATAGTAATTATTGCCGAAATATTTATAAGAAAAATTAAGAAAAGAATAACATTATAAGAGATATTTACTATCTCTTTTTTGTTTTTATGATATAATTAGTTTTGAGGTGTTTATTATGAAGTTATACGAACTTATGGTTAAAGATGATAATCCAACAGGACTTAAAAAATATATAGGGCCATTATTTCCAATAGGAGAAGATTTCTATTATGCTCCTATATCTAATGGATTTAAATACATTGTTGAAAAAAACGGCGAATACAATGTTAGTGAAAATACTAAAGGA
The DNA here is from genome assembly GCA_024694145.1 of bacterium. Classification (GTDB taxonomy): domain Bacteria; phylum Bacillota_I; class Bacilli_A; order Acholeplasmatales; family JAEDCM01; genus RGIG10196. Next base: position 2,299 of record JAILKD010000058.1, read on the forward strand.
GCAGTTATCATAGCTTATAAGGATGAATTCTTAGGAGCAATAGAAACTGATGAATTAATAAAATCAAAAGAACCTTTAAAAGAAGTAGACATTAATAAAATAGAAAATAAAGATTATAAAGAATTATTAGAAAAAATAATGAAATTTGTTGATGAAAATAGAATATTCATCAAACAATTTGCATATGCTAATTATAATAATAAAATTGAAAGTGAAGATAAACCAAAAGCGTCCAATTAAGGGCGTTTTTTAATTCTCTTTTAATCGCTTTTCTAAGTATTTTGGTAAATCTTCAAGTACTTTATATTTAGATACTCCAACTTTAGCATTTATTCTATCTAATGTTGATTTAGATGTATATGAATCAGCGTCCTTGCATAATAATAAACCAACTGTTTCATTGTCTCCAATTGTTTTCTTTAAATCATCTATTGCACTTACATAGAAAAGAAGTTGACCTAAATCTTGTGGTTTAAACTTTCTATTTTTAACTTCAATAATAACATAGCAATGAAGTATTAAATGATACATTAATATATCAATATAAAATGTTTCATTTGTTGGTGTAATAATTTTATACTCTTTTCCAACAAATGCAAAATCACTACCCAATTCTTGTATAAATTTAATAATGTTATCAACTAGTGTATTTGTTAAATCTTTTTCTGTTCTGGTGTTATTTCTATTTAAAAAATCAAATACATAAACATCCTTAAATATTTCGTTTGTAGAATCATCACTTTTAATAGAAATAGAAGTACTTGGTTCAATTAAGTTACGTTCATAAGCCTGTTCCTTAAATTTTTGTAAGACTTGTGATCTGGACCAACCATATTTATGTGTTTGATTAATGTACCATAGCATTTCCTCATGAGAATTGGATTTGTGCATAATTTCTATTATAGTAAACCATGGAATTTCTCTCGCGGGTTGCGAGAATAATTCTTCCCTAGTAAATTCATTTGCAATTTGACTCATTCTATATAGGTTTTGAACCGAATGCCCTTTCCCATATTCTTTTAAATCCTCTGATAGTTTTTGTATATAATTACTACCCCAAGTTTTACGATTGTTAATTATTGTTCCTATTTCATAATAAGTCATAATCATTGCACTATTAACAACAATTATTGCCTTATTTTTGTTTTGTCTAATAGTATCTTTTATTTGTTTTAAGTCATTCATATAGACGTTTGATATAACTTCATTCATTTTTTATCACCTCTACTCTATATATACGTTTGAAAAATTAAAATTACTGATAAATATTAAAAAAAGTGCAAAAAAAATCACTTCAAGAAGAAGTGACTTATTTTTTTTATTTATAAGGAATTGCTTCAAAACTAATTAATTCAATACTATCAACAAAATCTGAATGTAAGTTATTATCAGCTAAAGAAGTTGATAAGTATTTTTTATTATCATCCGCAAATACTGTTAGTGCATTATCCATTCCTGAAATAACACAACCTAAGAAGTTTGCACCTGATGAAATACCTACACCAATTCCAAATGTTTTAGCTATTTTTTGTGCCATGCATATTGCATCGTTATCATCAACTCTAATAATATCATCAACCATATCTTTTGGATATAAGCCTGGAATTATTTCATCAGATAAACCTTGTATTTGGTGACTTCCTAAGCTCTTACCTAATGTTAGTATTGATGATTGAAGTGGTTCAAGAGCAAATACTTTTGAATTATGTTTTTCTTTAAAATATTTACCACAACCATGTAATGTACCAGCTGTACCTACACCAGCAATAAAGCATGGATATTTATCTGTTTGCGCCTCAATTTCTGGAGCAGTTGTTTCATAATGAGCTAGTGCATTATATTTATTTTCAAATTGATATGGTAGGAAGCAATTTCTGTTTTTATAAGTTTCAGCTTCAATAAACGCTTCTTCAAAACCATCAGTTAAATCAAGTTCAGCACCATACATCTTAAGTATTTTAAAACGTTCTATACTCATAAATTTAGGCATAACTGCGATCATTTTGTTTCCTAAATATCTTGATAGGGCAGCAAATGAAATACCCATATTTCCACTTGTTACTTCAACAATTGTTTGATTTTCTTTTAATGAACCATCAAGATAAGCATTCTTTAAAATATAGTATGCAACTCTATCTTTAATAGAACCACTTAAATTATACCACTCAGCCTTACAACAAGCAGTTTTTATAACTCCATTATATTTGTATTTAATTTTTATAAGTGGTGTTTTACCAATTAAATTATTAAGTGAATTAAATTTTTCATCAAGCATATTAATAATCCTCCTTGTTGCTACATGTAATTATAGCATAATAGGTTATCAAAAAAAACAATAAATATTATTATTGCATAATAAATATATTATGGTATAATAAAAGAGCATGAGAAAAAATTCTCATCCTTGGCACAATAGTGCCCACTAGACCATAAGGAGGTAAAATGAATGAAAAAATACGAAGTAATGTATATCGTTCGTCCAAATCTTGAAGCAGAAGGAACTAAAGCAGTAATTGATTCTATCTCTAAATTATTTACTGATATGAAGGCAACTATTGCTGAAACAAAAGAAATTGGACTAAAAGATTTAGCTTACGAAATTGCTGGATTTAAAAAAGGTTATTATGTTTGGCAATTAGTTGAAGCTAGCAAAGAAGCTGTAGCTGAGTTCAGCCGTATTGCACGTATCAATGAAGATATTATTCGTGATATTGTTGTAGTTTGCTAATTGGGGTGATTTTATGAACAAAGTTATTTTAGTAGGTAGAATCACAAAAGATCCTGAACTAAGAACTTTATCAAGTGGTAGTTCAGTTGTTAATTTTACAATTGCTGTAAATAGACCTATTGCACAACAACAAGATCAAAATGCAAGCAATGCAGATTTTATTAGTTGTGTTATTTGGAATAAGCAAGCTGAAAATTTAGCAAAGTATGTTAAACAAGGTTCATTAATTGGTGTTGAAGGAAGAATTCAAACTAGAAATTATGAATCAAATGGAACAACAAGATATGTTACAGAAGTTCTTTGTGACAATGTTCAATTCTTAGAAACAAAAAATAGTTCAAAAAACCAAATAGTTGAAGAAGAACCTAAAGAAGAAGATTCTTTTGCAGGAAAAATCAACAACGTTGGCGATGATGATTTGCCTTGGTAAAAGGTAAATAATGCTTATAAAGGAGGATTAAAATTATGCAACAACATAAGAAAAGACGTAAGGTTTGTTATTACTGCCAAAACAAATTAGATGCAGTTGACTTTAAGAATACAGAATTATTAAGAAAGTTCGTTTCTGAAAGAGGTAAAATCTTACCTAGAAGAGCTACAGGTGCTTGTGCAAAGCACCAAAGAATGATTGCTATTGCAGTTAAGAGAGCTCGTCATATGGCATTACTACCATTCGTAAAAGACTAATTAATAATTTATGTCTTTGTACAGACGGCATTGGTTAGTTTATACAATTTAGAAAGATAAAAAATAAGGATCCTGAGACGGGTCCTTTTTTGTTTGCCCGCGCGGGCTCAATAATAAGGTCATGACTAAGTTATCCGTCTGCGCTGGTCGTGTGGCGGGTGTGGTGCGTGCGTGCGTTTGAGCTGTGAGGTTGGTGTGCGGACTAATTTGTGCAAAAGCTAGCGGTGTGAATTGTGCGGTGACAATTATTTGTTTTTGCATAGACAACGCTTATAAGTTTTATACAAATTAAGAAGATCCTTTATGGATCTTTTTTTATTGACTTATTATAAAAGACGTTCTATAATAAAAATAGGTAATATATTACATAATTAAGGAGGATTAATTATGAAACTAGAAGAACAACTAAAAGATAACATTCCACCTGAATCATATTTAATAGGATTATTAAGTTCATTTAATAATAGTTTTCAAGCTACTGCTGATTTAATATATAAGGAAATAACATGGAAACAATTCTTTGCTATTGTTTGTATAAGTATATGTAAAGAAGCTCCAACACTAGGAGAAGTAGGTGAACTAATGGGAAGTAGTCATCAAAATGTTAAACAAATATTATTAAAACTAGAAAAAATAGATTTTATTAAATTTGTAACTGATGATATAGATAAAAGAAAACAAAGAATCCTATTAACTGATAAATGTATAAAGTTTTCTAATGATAATAATGTTGAAGCGTTAAAGAAAATGGCTATATTATACAAAAATATAGATAAAAAAGACTTATTAACAACAATTAAAGTAATAAGCCAAATGAGAAATAATCTAATCGAAATGTAGGTGTATATATGAAGATAATTATATATGGAACTGTTTATGGTTCATCTAAAAGATATGCGGAAATACTAAGCAAAAAATATAATATAGAAATGAAAAGTTTTAATGAAATAAAAGACATTAATATATATGATGAAATCATCTATATAGGATCATTATATGCTGGTGGAGTATTAGGAATGAAGAAAACTTTAAATAAAATTAAAGATTTAACTAATAAAAAAATTATAATTGCCACATGTGGTGTTGCTGATCCTCTAGACGCTGAAAACATAGAAGCAATAAGAAATAATATGAAGAAACAATTAAAAGAAGAAATATATAATATTTCTAGTATTTATCATGTTAGAGGAGCTATTGATTATACTAAGTTAAGTGGTAAACATAAATTCATGATGAAATTATTATATAAAAAGTGTATAAAAATACCAGAAGAAGAAAGAACTCCTGATATGAGAGGATTAATTGAAACTTATGATAAACAAGTAGATTTTATAGGTGAAGATTATTTAGTTGAATTAGAAAAAGAAGTATAAATACAAAACAGACCCATGAAGTGTCTTTTTAATTATTGTCCGTTTTATTCAAACAGTATCCAAACATAAAGAAGATGAATAGAATAAAAATAAAAAAAGAGTCTTATTGGACTCTTTTTTGTTTATAATCAATATTATTAATAAATCTATTATATCCTTCGATTCTTTCTTCTTCAATTAGCTTTTCACGTTCACTAGTTATATTATTCATTTGCTCACCATACTCTAAAACAACTTTTCTTATTTTTTTATTTAGAATAATAACAATTACTATTTCTAATATGATTGGAATAAATGATACTATTTTAAGAGCTAATATATTTTTATTAATACCTATAGCTAGTAATGCTATAAATGATGCTGATAGAATAAGAATAGTTAAAAGTCTAATTGTTCTAGGAAGTTTAGTTATTTTATCTCTTTTTGTAGCAATATCATAAATTTTATTATTATAATCTTCTTGATCATCATTTATAGGTAGGTCGCCTAATCTATAAATTTTAGAACTACCATTAGTACAAGCATATAATACAAATGTTTTATCTCTAACTGTTACATCCATCGCATAAATAGAAACAAGTGTTACTGATAAGTTGTCTATTTCAACATCACCAGCATATTGTTCCTTTTTAACTTTATTTACAGGATAAGTTATATTATCTTTATAAACATTATCTAAGATGTTTTGTTTTAATGAATTTAGTGCTTCTTCATCAATTCTAAATGAATTAAGTTCTTTATTTTCTAGTGGCACTATAGAAGAATTATCTAATTCTTGACTATTAATAAAATCAACAAATTTAGGATCAACAAATGTCGAATTAGATGATCCACTTATTGTTCCATAGTCTTGAACCCAATCTGTTTCTGTTTTATATTTTGTTGAATATGAATTACGTCTAGTTCCATCTGAATACTTTGTTGTTGTTTTAGTTGTATAAGCTACTTGCTTATCATAACCTAAAAGTCTAGAATAATTAATATTAGCAATACCTATTGCTTTAATAATAGGAATATCTATTTTATTAACATCGCTAAATTTAGCTTCATCAAAAATGTATGGTGGACATAAATATTCATCTCTAAGATATTTAAGTGCCCCATCAAAGAATTCTTCTTTAGAATATGAGTCACTATAACGATATCCACTTTGAAAATGTAATTCACCCATTATTATTCCTTCTTTCTAATAGAAGTCTCAAACAACATAATTTTAACACTATTTTTAAAAAATAACAAATTAATAATATAAAACATTTATATAAATTATGTTATAATAAATTAAGGAGTGATAATGTATGGATTATTTTGTTAAACAAAAATTAGAAAGTAGAATTGAAAAATTTAAAGCATATATAGCTAGTGGTGTATTTGTTGATTATAAACATCATTTTGTTTTAGATTTTAATGGTAAACGTACAGAAGTAGTTAGTAAGATTTCAATTGATGCTTTAAAAAAGATTCTACATAGCGCAATTAAATCTAGTGAAATATTTGTTGATTTAATGGTATGTATTAGTCGTGATGAAGGACAAGACGTTTCATTTTATATGGAAGCTTTAAATGTTAATGTAATTTATTCAATTTATGAAGATTCTAAATTCAAAGGTGTTGTTCCTATGATTGAATCTTTACTTGAAGAATCAGAAATTGAATTAAAGAAAAATGAAGATAAACCAAATGACTTTGATTCATTTACAAGAGGTCGTTGGGAATAAGAGGTTATATTTCATAACCTTTTTTTCTTTATAATAATTATTTATGATCCATTTAGGGTCTTTTTTTACCGAATACAAGTTAAAAATAACCGAATACCATAAATCTATTTTAAATAATTATTTAATAATTATAATTAAAACTGAGGTGATAGTAATGGAAATAATTAATGTTAAAAATGTTTGTAAGGACTATAAAAATCTTAGAGCGTTAAACAATGTTAGCTTAACTATTAATGAAGGAGAATTATATGGACTTCTTGGAGTTAATGGTGCAGGTAAAACAACTCTACTTAAAATACTATCAGGATTAACTAATTTAACTAGTGGAGAGTTTTATGTATCTAATTATAGTAATAAAGAAATGGATGAAATAAAAAAAATAATTGATATTTCTCCACAAGAAAGTGCTGTAGCTATGAATTTAACAGTACTAGAAAACTTAAAATTCTTTCAAGAATTATATAATCAAAATGATAATGAATACTTAGAACAAATAATAAATGATTTAGGTTTAAGTGAAGTGAAAAAACAAAGAGCTAAGACACTTTCTGGAGGATATCAAAGAAGATTATCAATAGCTCTTGGCTTAATATCTAAACCTAAAATATTATTACTTGATGAACCAACACTAGGCCTTGATGTATTAGCCAGAAGAGAATTATGGAATATAATAAATAAGTTTAAAGGTAAAATCACTATTATACTTACATCACATTACTTAGAAGAAATAGAAGCTTTATGTGATAGAGTATCAATAATGTCTAAAGGTAATTTATTAATTGAAGGAACAATAGATGAAATAAAAGAAAAAACAAATGAAACAAGTTTTGAAGAAGCATTTGTTAAAATTGTAGGAGGTGCTATCTAATGAAAAAAGCATTACTATTTACAAAAAGAAACTTAAAAGAAATGTTAAGAGATCCTTTAATTTATATATTCTGTGCAGGATTCCCTATAGCTATGGTTTTATTATTTCAAATAATTTCACATTATTCACAAGATAGTAAAATGGTTATGTTTGAAGTAAAAAGCTTAATACCAGGAATCATGGTATTCTCTTATTCAATACTTATGCTTATGTCTTCACTTTTAATATCAAAAGATAAAACAAGTGCCTTTTTGAAAAGATTATATACATCACCTATGAAAAGCAAAGATTATGTAATTGGCTATTTTATCCCATTTTTCATAATTGGGATTATTCAATCAATTATTTGTATAATACTAGGTTATATATTTGGAGCAGTATCGAATAGTGGCTTTATTCCTTTTTATAAAAGTTTATTATTAATAATAGAAATGTTACCTATTATGACTTTAAATATATTAGTTGGAATGATTTTAGCTACACTACTTAATGATAAATCAGCTCCTGGAGTAACATCTATATTTATTTCATTAAGTGGTATTCTTGGTGGAGCTTGGATGCCACTAGAAACTATGGGTAATTTTGAAGTAGTATGTGAAGCTATACCTTTCTATCCATCAGTATATTTAGGCAGATGTATAACAAAAGCTCCTCATATTATTCCTGATGAACTTGGTAATGAAGTGCTATATAGTTTTAGTGATAGAGGCTTATTATTCTTAATAATTACATTTATCTATTTAATTGTAATTGGTTTATTAACAATTTTATTTTTCAATAAAAGATTAAAAAATGATTGTTAGTATTGTATAATCTTTATAGGAGGTTATTCCTATGAAGTGTTATACATATATAGAAGAAGTTAATGAAGAAAAAGTATTAATATATGCCAAAGAAAGAACTAAACTAATTGATGAAATAGAATCCCTAGTTGAATCAGTTAATGTTGATCTAACTGGCATTTTTAATGATGAAATAATAAAAATTGATATTAATGATGTATCTTGTTTTATTTCTGAAAATAATAAAATATTTGCATTAATTAATGATAAAAAATATCAAATAAAACAAAGATTGTATCAAATTGAAGAAATGAATTTAGCTTCATTTATTAAAATTAATCAATCTTGTTTAGCTAATAAAAAGAAAATAAAGAAATTTGAATCTACAATAGGTGGAAGCCTAAGGGTAGTATTTAAGAATGGATATATTGATTATATATCAAGAAGAGAAGTAAAAAATGTTAAGCAAAGGATGGGACTATAATATGAATAAACATGTAAAAGAATTCTTACACCGCGGCTTAATGTTTTCTGGACTTGGACCAATAGTTGCGGGAATTGTATATTTATGTATTGAAGCATCAGGGACTAGTTTGAATTTAGATGCTCCTACAGTATTTTTTGCTATACTTACAACTTATATTATAGCTTTTGTTCATGCTGGTAGTGGAGTATTTAATGAAGTTGAATCATGGCCTAGAATAAAAGGATTATTACTACAAATGAGTTCAATTTATGTAGTATATACTGGAGGCTATTTACTTAATAACTGGATTCCATTTAAAATAGAAGTAATAATTATCTTTACAGCTATACTTATCGGAGCATTCTTAAGTGTATGGCTAATGGTATATTTTATTACTAAAAAAGTAACAAAGAAACTAAATGATCAGTTAAATAGTGATATAGAAGGTGAATAGATATATGAAAATAAATGAGCTTAAAGGCGCTAACATGGATATTGATTTAGTTAGTGATAATCTATCTTGGCCTCAAGATAAATGTCCATGGAATGTAGCTGAAAATACAAAAGAACATAAATGCGCTATAAAAAATATATCTATTTGTAAATATTTTTGTGGTATTAAATATTTAGATAGTGTATTATGTAGTTATCCAAATGTATTAGATAAAAAAGGTGGCGAGAATAATGATTAACGATTCATTTGATACTTCTAAACCTTTATTTACTCCAAAAGAATCATATGGGAGCATGGGAATAAAACCAATTGAAAAAATATGTGATAAATGTATAGTAACTTATTCAGTTCAAGTAAAAGAAGATATACTAAATAAGTATTCTAATAGAAAGGTTAGCTTTACAGCAACCGCTAATGGAATAATTGATGTATATTATCTAGAAGAACTAGATGTATTATTCTATATGTCTCCTGTTTGTGCTCCTGCAGCTGTTGCTGTATTAGAAGAAATTAGTTATATAACAGGTGCAAAGAATTTTATATTCTTTGGCTCTTGTGGAATACTTGATGAAAAAATTAAAAATAAAGTAATAATCCCAACAAAAGCATATAGAGATGAAGGAACTAGTTATCATTATGCTAAGGCAAATGACTTTATAGATATTAAAAATAATAATGTAATAGAAAGTGTATGTATTAATAATAATATAGAGTATAAAAAGGGTTATACATGGACAACTGATGCAATATATAGAGAAACAAAAAATGCCATAGAAAAGCGAAAAAACGATGGTTGTATATGCGTAGAGATGGAAACTTCAGCACTAGAAGCATTATGCAATTATAATGGATTAAATCTATATGTATTCTTTATTACTGGAGATATATTGGTTGATGCATGGGATAGAGCAGATCTTGCTAAAAAAGAAGAACATATAAAACAATTATCAAGTTTTGATTTAGCTATTCTAATAGCAAATACTATAAAATAATAGGCTCCAAGTTGAGTCTATTTTTTTATTAATATTTACCCCTGATTTACACTACTTGTTTTAAACAATTTAAATTCATTTTGCTTAAAAAATTTTTTAATTGCAGAAAACGGCTTCAAATCTACATTGTATAGAAAAAGCAAAATATTTGTAAAAAATTTGTAAAAAAAGTATTGACATATATATCTATTAATTATAGAATATAGGTAAGGAAAAGCTAAAAGTTGCTAATGTATAGTTTAGCAAGCGTCTATAACGTCTTAGTTTACTAGGGCCGTTTAGGGGTAGTTATAGAGACGACTAAATTTGCAACTCACTATATCCAGATACCAAGGCTCGTCAGTCTTGGTATTTTTCTTTATTTGTGTTATAATTTTTCAAGTGAGGTGTTATTTATGTTTTTAAATACCTTTCTAACTGTAGCTATAATTATGATTTATGCTATAGTAGGATTTTGTATAATAAGATTTAAGTTAATAAAAAAAGAATCTATTCCTGATTTTGCAAAGTTCTTAATGTATATATGTCAGCCTATATTAATCATTTATTCATTTAATCAAGCTACATATACAAATGAGCTTGGGAAAACACTTTTAATAGCCTTAGGATTAATTGTAGCTATATTTATTTTATTCTTAGGAACTTTCATATTATTATTTAGAAAGAAGTATAAAGAAAAAATAGCTTATAGAATATATACTATAGCTTCATGCTTTGGAAATGTTGGATTTTTAGGTGTACCAATTCTAGAAGCAGTATTTAAGGATAATCCTACAGCACTAGGTAGTGCACTAGCTATTTCATCAGTATTCTTAGTTGTTATGAATGAAATAGGTTGGACAGTAGGATCCTTAATTATTTCACTAGATAAAAAATATATTAGGCTTAAGATGATTTTCTTAAATCCATCTATAATAGCCATATATGTAGCGCTACCCTTATTTTTCTTAGGAATAAAGGTTCCAACTAGACTTGACTCTGTTGTGACTATACTTGCAAAAATGACTACACCACTATGTATGGTAATACTTGGTATGAGACTAGCAGTAACAAACTGGAAAATTGTTTTTGCTAATTATAAGACTTATATAATTATATTTATAAAGCAAATAATAATGCCACTAGTTATGTTATTATTCGTATTTGCTCTACCAATAGATCAAGCTATTAAACAGGCTTTAGTAATATTATCTAGTGCACCAATAGCAAGTGTTGTATTAAACTTCTCAGAAATGGTAGGAGAAGGACAAGAAGATGCTGCTAGCCTAGTATTATGTGGTACAATTCTATGTGTATTAACAATGCCTTTAATTACATTATTAATATGATAGATAACGTCTAAATAAAGCGAAATATTAAATAAAAATAGACTTCAAATTGAAGTCTATTTTTTTGTTGTTGTTGTTGATTTAGTTGTTTTTGCTGGTTTGCTTTCTTTAGTTGACTTTTGTTCTTTCTTTTTAGGCTCAACCTTATTAAAGAAATCATCAAGCTTATTAATCTTAGCACGAGTACCAACTACTACGACAACATCTCTAGGATTTATTGTATCTGTACCTTTTGGAATGAAGAATTTATCTTCTCTAATAATACCAACGATATTTACATCAAATAAAGCTCTTAGGTTAAGTTCTATTAAGTTCTTAGCTTCAAAGCCTGCTCTAACGATTACTTTAACCATTGCATAATCATCACTAACACCATAATAATCTAGCACAGTATCACTAATTATTTGGTTTGCTAGTGAATAAGCACTTGATTCTTCAGGAATAATAACATCTGTAGCACCTAGTGCTTCAAATACTTCTTCATAAGATAAATCATCAGCTCTAACTGTAATTTTCTTTACTCCAAGCTTTCTTAAGTTAATTATTGTAAGAATTGAAGCTTGTAAGTTATTACCAATAGCAATAACAGCATGATCTACTTTACTAGCATCTAAGTCTGCTAATACATTTAAACTTGTAGAATCGGCTATAACACAGTTATTAACGAATTTAGAGATTTCTCTAACACTCTTTTCATCTTTATCAATGGCAATGATATCAGCCTTGTTTTTAACTAAAGCTTTAGCAACACAAGAACCAAATCTTCCTAAGCCTATTATCATGAAAGTCTTTTTCATCCTATAATCACACTCTCTTCTACATATTGAATTTCTTCGTTAGATTCAGTCATCCAGTTTTTGTTGACTAAACCAATTATTGTAAGTGGTCCAAGACGACCTGTAAACATAATTAGGCAAATAAATAATTTATTAAATACATTTAAACTACCAGTAATACCCATAGATAAACCAGTTGTTGAGAATGCTGATACAACTTCAAATAATCCCTCCATTAAGGTAATTTCCTTTTGTGCAGCACATACAACAAATGTACCAAACATTACAATCATAATACCTACACCAATAAGTACGAAACTTTTAAATATTTGGGCATCATCAATTTTTCTTTTAAATACTTTAGCTTTTTTACCTCTTGCATAATATACTGTTGATATTATTGCTACAGCTAGTGTTGTAGTTTTAATACCTCCACCTGTAGAACAAGGGGATGCACCTATAAACATTAAGAATATAATAATTACATATGTTGCTGGATGATTAGTTAATTCTGACATATCATATGTAGTAAATCCAGCTGTTCTACATGTAACAGATGTAAAGAATGCTTGTAGCCAAGTTATATCTGTCCATGCAGTTAACTTAATTAATAAAGCACCAAAGAATATTAAGACACCTGTTGTAATTAAAACTATTTTTGTATGTAATTGTAATAATTTCCAGTTTCTTTTTTTAATTATATCACTTAATACTATGAAACCTATTCCTCCAAAAATAATTAGAAACATAGTAGAAGTATTAAGCATTAGGTTATCTTTAAAGCCTATCATACTATCAGTTCCAAATGCATCAAAGCCAGCATTGTTAAATGATGCAATAGAATGGAACACAGAGTATCCAAGTGCTTTAGAGAAGTTTCCATCATAATAAGGTAATAGTGCAAACATATTAAGTATTACACCGACTAATTGTATGATGGATGCCCATATAACAATCTTAATAACAAGAGTTGTTACTCCTTTAACTGAACTTTGATTTAAAGCTTCTCTAAGTAAGAATTTATTACTTACACTAAGCTTTGCACCTAATATAGTAAAGAAGAATATGGCAATTGTTAGGATTGATAAGCCTCCTATTTCCATTAATATTGCTAATATAACTTTACCAAATAAAGATAAACCACTAGCAACATTTACTGTTCCAAGTCCTGTTACACAAACTGCACTTGTTGACATAAATAATGCGTCAACAAAGCCAATTGATTTACCATTTCCACCTGAAACAGGGAATAGAAGGAATATTGTTCCAGTCAATATTACTCCTAAAAATGTTAAAATTATTATGAAGTATGGATGTATTTTCTTTGTCTTCATTACAATCCACCTCTTTTTAAATTATACTATAATTTATTAATATAGACAACATTATTAAAAAGAAAAAAATAACACTTGATATAAGAATATAAATATGTTAAAATACTTATTGTCGTATTAGGCTATATTCCGCTGGATGCACTATTATCTATGAATGTGGTAAAAAAGAAAGAGGTGTTTGTGTATGGCTAAATTAAAAGGACAAGAATTAATCAACGACATTACTAAAGAATACATGAAGACTGATGTACCTGAGTTTAGAGCTGGAGATACAGTAAAAGTATCTGTTAGAATCAAAGATGAAAAAGGTAAAGAAAGATTACAAGTATTCGAAGGATTAGTAATTAAAAAGCAAGGTGGAGGAATCTCAGAAACTTATACTGTAAGAAAGATTAGTTATGGTGTAGGTGTTGAAAGAACATTCCCAATTCATTCACCAATGGTTGCTAAGATTGAAGTTGTAAGACATGGTCTAGTTAGAAGAGCTAAGCTTAACTACATTAGAACATTATCTGCTAAAGCAGCTAGAATCAAAGAAAAAAGATAATATTAGACGGACTTGTTCCGTCTTTTATTTTTTTAATATTAAAAGAAGGGTAGAACTACGAACTCTACCCTTCTATTATTTTTAAAAATTCTTTTCTTTTATAAATTCTTTTATTGCATTATCATATTTTTCTGTGTTATTAATTCTTATGTGTGAATGAGCACCATGATCAAACCATACTATTTTTTTGCCTTTACTTCCACATTTATTAAATAGTATTTCTGATTTAGGCGGAAGTGAGAATTTATCTTCCTTGCTGTATAAGAATAGTATTGGCTTATTATATTTACCTATTAAATTAATAGGTCCTTTCTTTATATTAATACCAGCTTTAAATCGCGCTATTAAGGCAATTTCACTCATAAAAGGAAATATTGGACGATGGTCAACGATCATATGATTTTTAAATGTTTCATAAAAGTTTATATACATTCCATCAGTAATAATACCTTTTATATAATCAGGACCAAAGTATGATGCATATAGTGCAGTAGATGCACCTATACATATACCATGAATAATAATTTCTTCTTGGTTAAGTGTATCATGTGCATATTTTGCCCACTCTATTACATCCTTATATTCTTTTAAACCGACACAGTTGTATAAACCATCACTATTACCATGAGCTCTGGAATCTATTACTATTATATTAAAATTAGATTCTACATATGGTTTAGCATAGTAGTAGCAGTATAATAGTGATTCAGTTCTACCTTGTAATAAAATGGCTGTTTTTTTATAACCAAAATCATAGAACTCACCGTATAAATTTAAATTATCATTAACTATATGTATTTCTTTAACTTTATCTTTAAAAGAGTCCATATAATCTATACCAGTATTATGCATTCTAAGCTGTTCCTCATTATCTGGAGCACTACATTCTCTACCCCATTTATCCTTACTAGGTCTAGTAAGTTCTTTTTTAAATACTTTTAATGCGATAAAAAATGGTGGAACATATATCATAAATAGTATTAATAGAATTGCTCCTATGACTATTAATACAATTTGCCATGGCTCTAACATAAATAAATCTCCTTTTTAACTGATGTAAATGTATTATATAAATTATAACTTATAACAGTAATTATTAAAGCTAAGAACATTGATAAAATATTACCAACTGCTAGATTAAATAATAAATATAAGCAAGTATTTAATCCAACAAAGCTTAATATTTTAGTGAAATAAAAGCTCATATACCTATCAATATAACGAGTTCCATTTAATATATTTAATCTATTTAATATGTATGGTAAATAGATAAATATTAATGTTGATACAATTAGGGAAAAGTTCGTAAATGCGGGATTTTTCACTAATAACTCTAATAAAATAAAACTAATTATATATAAGAATAGGCTTATTGTATATGGTAAGTGATAAATAAGAATTACACCACATATTTTTAAAAAGTCTTTTATTGGTCTAAAATGTGTTTTAGCATTATTATCAAAATATACTGTTGATATTTTAACCTCATTTAATGGAATTCTTGCTTTTATGATATCTATTATCATATTCATTTCATATTCAAAGCGATTACCTTTAACCTTAAGTAAAAAGTCAAGTAGTTCATCATTAAATACTCTTAAACCTGTTTGAGAGTCATAAACATATCTATTCATACAACATCTAATTAAATATCTTGAACTATTATTTCCAATTCTGCTTTTTAAAGGAACATCTCCTTCAAACATACGTGAGCCAAGTAGAAGTCCTTCATTTATATTTTTATAGTGATTAATACATCTATAAATATCTTTAGCTAGATGCTGTCCATCTGAATCTATTGTAGCTATAATCATTTTTTCATTTAAGCTTTTTAAATAAGTAAAGGCAGTCTTTAATGCTGCACCTTTACCTCTATTTACTTCATGAGTAAGTAAAGTAACATTTTCTTTTTTTTCTACTTCATTAAAAATGTCTAATTCTTTTGTACCATCATTAACAACAATAATTTTAGCTAACTTAAAAAAACTGTTTAGATCATCAATTAAATCTAACAGTCTAAAGTTTGGTTCATAAGATGGAATTACAATATAAATTTTATCATTCATAATGATTACTTCCTTACTATATTAATTATAACAAATAATTAAATAATACTCAATTGACATATTTTAGTAAATTCAAATGTAATATTTTTGTAATATTATAAAAATTATATTGCATTTAAAAAATATATATGATATTTTTATTATTGTGATTTAAGCAAAATAACAAAAAATAAGGATTAGAAGCAACATAAAAACGCCTTATATGTTATAGGTTATCCTATAAAATCATGAACATGGCCAAATAAATAGCATATAATCACGAAATTTGGATATGCAGCAAAGCAAATTTAAATTTATTTAAGGAGTATAGGGTAACGAGATGAAAAAATTAATTGAAGAAAAAGATGGCAATTTATATTACAACGATTATTGTTTAGTAGATTTAGCAAAGAAATTTGGCACACCACTATCTATAACATTTCTTGATGTTATAAAAGATCGTATTTTATCGCTTCAAGAAGCCTTTTCTAGAGCTAGAAAAGAAACTAATTATGCTGGTGAATTCTTTTGTTTAAATGCTAATAAAGCTAATTATGGAAAAGATGAAATTGAAAGTGCATTTATTTATTCAGATGGGCTTGAAACATCATCATTCTATGATTTAGTTTTATCTTTAAAGATGTTTGAAAAGTATCCACAATTTAAACATAAATTAATCGTATGTAATGGTTTAAAACAAGACAATTACTTAGATGCAGTTATTATGGCACATAAAGCTGGATATAATATTATCACTATTATTGATGATATTTATGAATATGACTATCTAAAAGCAAAGAATATTGATTTAAAGATAGGATTTAGAATTCATTTATCAAGTTTATATGAACCAGAAGTACCTGATGATAGATTTGGTTTAATGGATGATGAAATTAATTATATTCTAGATGATATTAAAAATACTAAACTTGTTTTAGATACAATTCATTATCATCAAAGGGGCTTTGATTATGAAGAAGATAAATTCTTCAAAAACTTTGATATTGCATTTAATTACTATATTAAATCAAAGAAGATGTATGATTCAGTAATCAATTTTGATTTTGGTGGAGGTACACCACTACCAATTGATGGAAATTTTGATTATGATGCTTATACAACAAGCATTTTAAAACATGTAATGGAATTATGTAATAAAAATGGAGTTAAAACACCTAACCTTATTGGTGAAAATGGTAAATATAGTCAAAAAGATTCAACAGTTAATATTTATAAGGTTGTTGGAACTAAGAATACTGGTAAATATCCTTGGTATATAGTTGATTCATCACTATTAATCGCAATTCCTGAAATGTATGCTTTAGGTGAACCAATCTTAATTAAGCCAATTAACAATTTAGAAAAACCAATGGTTAAAGCTAGACTAGCTGGTATTACTTGTGACTGTGATGATGTTTATTTTGATAAAGAAAAAGGATATTTCTTAATTCCTGATGCAGATGATGATTATATTGCATTACTTGGCACAGGATCATATCAAAATTCAATGAATGGTAAGGGTGGAGTACACCACTGTATGTTACCAGAAGAAAAAGATGTTATCATTTATAATAAGAATGGTAATGAACTAATTAAGGTTAGAAAAGAATTACAAACTATAGAAGATATTTATGGTTTATTAAATATTAAACATTAAGGCAATCATTTATGATTGCTTTTTCTATTATTTGTTATAAAATAATAAGTGTATGGGAGGGATAGCATGTACTGCAAAAAATGTGGAATGGAAGTAAGCGAAAATGATAAGTTTTGTCCTACATGTGGATTTGATTTATCAAAGAATGATGAAATAGTTGAAGAAAAAGATCCTTTTGAAAAAATAGAAGTTAAAGATAATAATTTAAGTAAAACAGATAAAGTAGTTTATAAAGTATTTTCTATTATTAGTTTTGTTACTGGTATAGTATCACTATCTTTAGTATGGGTACCATTTATATTTTATGCCTCTATTCCTGGTATTGTTTTTGGTAAACTTGGTGAGTCTAGCCCTAGCCAAAAAGATAAAGCAAAAAAAGGATTTACAATGTCAATTATTGCTACAGTAATTAATGTTATTTGGACAATTGTATTTATAGCATTAATAATGGTTTTTGCTAAAGAAGAAGGAGAAGTCATAATCGATAAATTTGGCTATTAATGGCTAAATAAAGCGAAAAAATAAAGGACAGTAACTTGTCATTTTTATTTTTACTATTAAAACTACTTTATTACATATGCCATAAAGTAGTCTAAAATTTTTAGACACAAAAAAAGGACGATTACTCGTCCCTTTTCTTATTTTTCTTTTCTTTTTTATGGTAAAAATAATTAGAATTTTCTATAAAGAAATTACTCATTATTTCATGTGTTTCGTTCATTGCTTTTTCAATACGTTCTGCATGAGAACCTTCATTAGTTGGATAGTATGGTTCTAAAAAGTTTATAGTTAGACATGGCTTTCTTCTCCATAACTTGTATAATCCTCTTGGCTTTCTATAAGTAAATACAATAGGAAGTATTGGAGTATTTTCTACTAAAGCTAAGCGGAACGCTCCTTTTTTAAATGGTCTAATATGATCACAAAAAGGAATAAGCGCAGCTTCAGGATAAACTGTAACCTTTCTACCTTTTTCTAATTCTTCAAGTAATTGTTTTCTAAATCTAGGTATTTGACTTTTCTTCTCAGGAATAGGTACAGCACCTACTCTACGTAAGAATCTACCAAATCCAAATGGAAGACCCAAATTAGATTGTAGACTTGTAAAATACACTCTTTTAAACATTAAAGTAAAACCAATAAAGAATGCATCACCTGGATTTATATGGTTTGATATAAATATACAACCTTGTTTTTTTATTTTTCTATAATTCTTTTTACCTTTAATTCTAAACCCATTAAAAATTATAATCCAAGGAAGTACAAATATTCCTAAGAAAATAACTAAAAGTCTAGATGCATAATATTTAAATTTACTTTTGAAAAAGAAATTATAATCATCCTTTAAAACTACAGGTTTTGCATCTACAGTATGATATTGATGAGTATTCTCATCTATAGGATTTTCATTATTTACAGTTTCATTTTCTACTATTTTATCTTCCATAATCATAACCTCAGTAAAATTATATCATTTTTTAAGTATTAGATAAATATTTTTTTATACCCATATTATTATTATGTGTTATAATAATAATGGGAGTGGTGATTATGAATATAGTTTACGGAGGATCTTTTAATCCACCTACAAAGGCTCACAAATTAATAATAGAGAAACTTTTTTTAGTATTTAAACCTGATAATATTATTGTTGTGCCTGTAGGGGATAATTACGGTAAAAAGGATTTACTAGCTTATGAACATAGGCTAGAAATGGCTAAATTACTAGATGATAGAATAATTGTTAGTGATTTAGAAAATAATGATAAATATCTTGGAACTTACAATTTACTTAACAAATTAAAAGAATATTATGATGACTTATATTATGTAATTGGTTCTGATAATCTAATTAATCTTGATAAATGGATTGATTATAAGAAACTATTAAATGACTTTAAGTTTGTCGTATTTAATAGGTATAACCTTGATTTACAGGATATAATTCTAGAAAAATATCCTGAATATAAGGATCATTTTTTAGTTATCCAAATTGATTATGATATATCAAGTAGTAAATTTAGAGAAACACTTGATAAATCACTTATACCAGATGATGTATATGATTATATTGTAAAAAATGAATTATACGGGGTGAAAAAATGAAAAATGGATTTTTAAAACTAGCAAATGTTACACCTAAAGTTTTTTTAGGAGATGTTTTTAGTAACTTAGAAGAAATAAAAAAAGCAGTTAAAAAAGCTGATGCTGATATTATAACTTTCCCTGAACTAGCTTTAACAGGTTATTCTTTAGGAGATTTATTTTATTCTACTGATATTATTAATGAAGCAGAAGATGCAGTTAGAGATTTCTTAAAAACTAATAAGTTTAATGGAATAGTTATAATGGGTGCACCAGTAAAAATTGATAATGCACTTTATAACTGTGCACTAGTTATTCAAAAAGATATTATTTTAGGAATTGTTCCTAAATCTTTCTTACCAAATGGTGGAGAATTTAGAGAAAAAAGATGGTTTAAAACAGACTATGATTTCGATAGTATAGTTTATGCTGATTTAGAAACTCCATTTGGTATGATTAAATTTATTGATGAATATAATAAAATCAAATTTGGTGTAGAAATCTGTTATGACATGTTCGCTCCTATTTCAGTATCTAGCGTTTATTCAATAAATGGATGTAACTTAATATTTAATATTGCGGCTAGTGATGAAGTTTATGGAAAAGATGTTATGAGAGAAAACTATATATTAGCTAAATCTAAGGAATGCTGCTCTATTTATTCATATACTTCAACAGGCTTAACAGATTCAACTAGCTCATGTATATTCGGTGGATGCAGAGTAGTAGCATCTAATGGTAAATTAATTAATAAAGCTGAACTATATAAATTAGATACAGATATAATGTATTCAATTGTTGATATAGATAAAATTAATTATGCAAGAGATAAGTTTATTGCATTAAATGATTCAATTGGTTTTGTAGAAGTAGATATGCAAAATGTATTCTTTACTTTAAGTGAAAAAGAATACTTACCAGAAATAGATAATATGCCTTATGTACCAAAAGAAAATACAAAAGAAGCATTTAAATCTATTTCAAGTATTATGGAATTAGCACTAGCTAGAAGAATAGAAGTAACTAATTCAAAAACTGTTGTAATAGGTATATCTGGAGGATTGGATTCTACATTAGCGCTACTTTCTGCTTATCGAGCATTTAAACGTCTAAAAAAAGATGTTAAAGATATAATTGCTATAACTATGCCAGGACTAGGTACATCAACTCGTACTAAGACTAATGCAGATATTTTAATGGAAACTCTAGGTGTTACTAGACGTGAAATATCAATAGAAAACTCTGTATTAAGCCATTTTAAAGATATTGATCATGATAAAGATAATTTAAATATAACTTATGAGAATGCACAAGCAAGAATACGTACATTAATCTTAATGGATGTTGCTAATGATAATAATGGTATTGTTTTAGGTACTGGTGATATGTCTGAAATAGCTTTAGGATGGGCAACATATAATGGAGATCAAATGAGTATGTATAATGTTAATGCTAATATTCCTAAAACTTTAGTTAGATTTATGGTTAAAGAATATGCAGATAACATATTTAAAAATTGTAAAGATACTTTATATGATATTATTGCTACCCCTATATCTCCAGAACTTAAGAAAGATCAAAAGACTGAAGATAGTGTTGGTAAATATGAAATTAATGATTTCATACTTTATAACTATTTAGAAAATGGTTATTCTGTTGAAAAGATAAATTATTTATTAAGCAAAGCATTTGATATTGATGGAATGGAATATATTAAAAAGTTCTTTAATAGATTCTACACTCAACAATTTAAAAGAGAAGCTAGCCCTGATGGAGTAAGGGTGTTTGATAATGCCTTAGATCCTAGAAGTGGATTTGTAATGGCTAGTGATGTATTAAGGAGATTTAAATAATGAAAGTAATATTAGGCTTATCAGGTGGTGTTGATTCTGCAGTTGCCGCTATAAATTTAATAAATGATGGCTATGAAGTTGAAGCTTGCTTTATGCGTAATTGGGATTCAATGCTAAATAATGATGTTCTTGGTAATCCTAATGATTTTAATGACATATGTCCACAAGAAAAGGACTATATGGATGCACTAGATGTTGCTAATAAGCTTGGCATAAAGCTTCATAGAATAGATTTTGTTAAAGAATACTGGGATAACGTATTTGAATATTTCTTAAGTGAATATAAGAAAGGTAGAACACCAAACCCTGATATTTTATGTAATAAAGAAATAAAATTTAAATGCTTTTTAGATTTTGCATTAAAACAAGGTGCTGATTATATTGCTATGGGGCACTATGCAAATGTTGAGCATACAGATCATGGCTCTTACTTAGTTAGAGCAGTAGATCAAAATAAAGACCAAACATACTTTTTATGCCAATTAACTAGTGCACAACTTGATAAAGCATTATTTCCAATTGGAAATATGATTAAACCAGAAGTTAGAGAAGTTGCACTTAAATACAATTTAAATGTAGCTAAAAAGAAAGATTCTACAGGAATCTGTTTTATAGGTGAAAGACATTTTAATGAATTCTTATCTAACTACTTACCAGCTAAACCAGGAAATATGGTTTTACTTGATGGTAAAGTTATGGGACGTCATAATGGTTTAATGTATTACACTATAGGACAAAGAAAAGGAATAAAAATAGGTGGACTTAATGACTATGAAAATGATGCTTGGTTTGTTTTAGGAAAAGACTTAGAGAAAAATGAACTAATAATAGGCCAAGGATTTGATAATCCATACTTATATTCAAATAAGTGCACACTTGAAAATGTTAATTTTATTAATGGTGAATATTTAGGAAAATGCAGTGCTAAATTTAGATATAGACAACCAGATAATGATTGTGTGATATCTAAAAATGAATTAGGAGAATATGTTGTAACTTATAATAATGTTAGAGCAGTTACTCCAGGACAAGCTTGTGTGCTTTATAATGGTAAATACTGTTTAGGTGGAGGAACAATTAATAAAGTTTATTATAACGATGAATTAAGAAAATATTAAAAGGAGGACTCTATGAAGATACTACATACTGCAGATTTGCATTTAGGGAAAATGCTTAATAGTTATTCATTAATTGATGATCAAGAATATATCATAAAAAAAATTGAAGATATCATTATTAACGAAAATGTAGATACTGTAATTGTAGCTGGTGATATCTTCGATAGAGCAATCACAACACAAGAAGCATTAGATCTTTTTTGTGATTTTTTAGAATTTATCTATAAAAATAATAAAACTTTAATAGCTATTTTAGGTAACCATGATGGTAATAGAATCACATTTACAAATAACATATTAAAGCATAATAATATTTATATTGTAAATGAACCTAAAAAAATAAAAATAGATAATGTTAGTTTCTCATGTATTCCATATCATAATATTCATGAATTTAGAGAATATTATAATGAAGACTTTAAAACTATAGATGAGGCATATTTATATGCAGCAAGTGATTTAGGAATAAGTAGTGGTTACTATAATATAATGGTAGCTCATGATTATTTTACTCATAATATGGAACGCTTAATTGAATCTGATTCAGAAATTAAAAACATGATAGGTGGATTAGAATATTTAGATGTTTCTATGTTTAAGGAATATGACTATACTGCACTTGGTCATATGCATAATGCTCAAAAAGTTGGATTAGATAATATTAGATATAGTGGATCAATATTAAAATATTCATTTTCTGAAGCTAATCATGATAAAAGTGTTGTAATTATTGATAGTACTACTAATACATTTTCATTAGTCCCTTTAATTCCAAAAAGAGATTTAGTTGATATTAAAGGAACTTTAAATGAATTAATTAATCCAGAATTCTATAAAAACTATAATTATAAGAATGATTACTTTAGAGCAATCCTACCAACTGTTGAAGTTGATGCTTATCAAGCACTTAAAAGTATTTATCCTAATTTAATGGAAATAAAAATAGAAGATGAAACTGATGATAGAATAATAGAAAGAAAAATAGTTAAAGAGAAAAACTATTTGGAACTATTTTCTATGTTTTATGAAGAAATAACTAAAGAAAAAATTACAAATGAGGAATCATTAATAATTAAAGATTACCTAGATGGAGGTGCAAAATGAGATTTAATAAGCTAACTATGCAAGCATTTGGTACCTTCAATAACCTAGTTACTATAGATTTTACAAATCTAAATAAGGGTGGTATATTTTTAATCACTGGTCCTACTGGGGCTGGTAAAACTACTATATTTGATGCAATATGTTTTGCCCTATATGGTGAATTAAGCAGTATAAGTAATAGTCAAATGGGAAAAATACGTAGTGATTACGCTAAAAGTGATTTAATAACTTATGTTGAATTAGAATTTGAAATTAATAAGAAAAAGTATTTTATTAAGCGTATTCCTCAACAAGAAAACATCCTAACAAAAAAAGGAAATATTGGAAGTGTTAAACATGATGTATTATTACAATATGATGATATAACTATTTCTGATATAAAAGGTGTTAGTGAAAAGATTAATGAAATAATAGGACTTACTTGTCCTATGTTTAAGCAAGTAGTAATGCTACCACAAAATGAATTTAGAAAACTATTAAATGCTAAAACAAGTGAAAAAGAATATATCTTTAGAAATGTTTTTTCAACATCATTTATTAAAGATTTCCAAGAAAGAATAAATAACGATTGTAAAGAAAAAATAAGAGATATTGAAGAAAAAACAACTATCTTAAATACATTAATATCTAGAATAGATGAAGACTATAAAGATATTAATAACTTAGAATACCAAAATTATGATGATATAATTAGTGATATTAATTTAAAGATATTTGGT
>JAILKD010000063.1 GCA_024694145.1 bacterium
AAGATGGATGAAGCTTACAAAGATAAGAAGAAATGGGCTCAAATGTCATTAGTTAACATTTCTAAAGCTGGTATATTCTCTGCAGATAGATCTATTAGAGAATATGCACAAAACATTTGGAATATTAAACCAATTAAATAATTTGATTAAATTAGACTATACTGTGTATAGTCTTTTTTATTAGTTAACCTTATATTTACTTTAAATTAATAATGTGTTAAAATATATTGGGGATGATGCTATGAGCCTTAAGACATATTTGAAAGAGTCTGATATGGTATATCAAACTACAATAGATCCTAAAGGACCGGGAGTTGTTAGAATACATTTAGTACCACCAAAAAAAATAGTTGATGGTATTCCTTGGATTGTTGTAATTAATGGGTTTAGAATACTTCCTATTCTAACTACTTATGCCATTTTATTAAAGGAATTTATATTAACATATAATGATTATAATTATAATTATTATGATAATGAACAATTAGATGAAATATTAGATGTAATAGTAAAAAATGTAAAAAAAATATATGCTGATGCTAAAGAAGCTGATATTTTAGCTGATTTAAAAGAAATGCTAAATACTATTATAAGTGTTGGCACTAAACCAAATGTTGAATTAAAGAATGTAGGTAATTATAGTTTAAATAATTTTTATAAACAAATGCATTCGCCACTACGATTTGATTTAATGATTTCAACTATGGAAAAAGAGGGAGTTTATAATTGTAATCAAAAATGTGTTCATTGTTACGCATTTAATGAAACTAATTCAAATTTAAGTGAAGTTGATACAGAAACATGGTTTAAAATAATTGATAGATTAAAAGAAGAAAGGGTTCCACAAATAACTTTTACTGGTGGAGAACCAACTTTAAGAAGTGATTTAGTAGACTTAGTAGAACATTCTAAATGGTTTATAACTAGACTTAATACAAATGGAATTTTACTAACAAAATCTTTATGCAAGAAACTTTATGATGCAGAACTTGATAATGTGCAAATTACTTTCTATTCACAAGATATGGATATTCATAATAAACTAGTTGGTGGAAATCACTATTTAGAAACCCTAGGAGGTATTAAAAATGCACTTGAAGCAAAACTAGATGTTTCTATTAATACACCTATTTGTAGTTTAAATAAAGATTATAAAAAAACAATAGAATTCTTATCAAAGCTAGGTGTTAAATATTTTACATGTTCAGGTTTGATTCCAACAGGAAATACTAAAGAAGCTGAATCAAAAGAATTAGTAATAGAAAAAGAAGAATTGCTTAAAGCGCTTGATGAAGCACTAGAATATGCAAAAGAAAATGAACTAGATATACAGTTTACTTCGCCTGGTATTTTAGATGAATCTGATTTAGAAAAAAGAAATTTAATAGTTCCTTCATGTGGTGCAGGTGTATCTAATATGGCGATACTTCCAAACGGGGAAGTTGCTCCATGTCAGTCATGGCTTAAAGGTGATTCTTTAGGTAATATATTAGAAGTTAAGTGGAATAAGATTTGGAATAATAAAAAGTGTAAAAAAATAAGAAAAGAAGCAAGCAAAAGAGTTAATGTATGTCTGCTTAGAGGAGGTAATCTATGAAAAAGCTAATAGTATTACTTACTTTATTATTAACTTTTATCTTTATTCCAAAAACAAATGCATATACCTCAACTCCACTTGATTATATTGAAGAATTTAATATAATAGTTTCACCTAATAGTGATGCAACACTTAATTTTGATTACGAATTAAAATGGAAAGTTTTAGATGACTCATCTGAAGGACCACTAGAATGGGTTAAAATAGGTATTCCTAATAAATACATATCAAATATAAATGTAATATCTACTGATACTATTTCAAAAGCAAGCTATTATAATGATAGTGGTTCAACTTGTATAAGACTTGATCTAAAAAGAAAATACAAGGAAAATGAAGTAGTTAATATGCATTTTTCATTCCGTCAAAGTCATATGTTTGCTAAGATGAATGAAAAAGATAATTTGGTTAAATTTCAATATATTCCAGGTTGGTTTGATGATATAGCTATAGGCAAATTAACTATTAACTGGGATAGAACAATTGCTACTTATTATGATAATTCGCAAAGTGCAACTGATAATTATTTAATATGGACTACATCCCTTGCTCAAGGAGTTAGGCTAGAGGATGGTGCACAGGTATCTTATGAGAAAAGCATGTTTCCAAATATTAACATAAGTGAATCCTATGCAGGACCAACAGATGATAGTGATAGAATATTATTCATAGTTGTATTAGTAATTATTGTTAGCATAGTTATTATATTACTTGTTCTTGGAAAAATATTTAGAAGAGCATCTTATTATAGAACTAGAGGATTCTATCCATATGGCGTTAGACATTTCTTTTATAGACCATATTATTATGGAGTAGATCATAATGGAAGTAGAAAGACTAATCCATATGTAAGCGTTGGTGGAGCAGGACATTCTGGACATTCTTGTGCTTGCGCATGTGCTTGTGCTTGTGCAGGTGGAGGTAGAGCAGGCTGCTCTAAAAAAGATTTTTATAAAGGAAAAATCGATATAAATAAGTTAATAGATAAAATGAATAAGGAGGATTAATTTCCTCCTTTTTTATTGCCATAATCGATAAAAGAAGTAGAAGAGGCAATATTTTTTTTATAACCTATTGACATCATATTGATATTATGATAATATTAAAGTGGTATTAAATTGATACCAAAATAATATTAGGTGTAAATTCTTTTGATAATTACCCTAAATAATGAAATCAAAATGATTAAAAGCTTAACTTTTTCTTTTAGGCTATGTTTGATTTGATTATTTAGTTAATTGTAATTACAAAAAAGTTTAGCTTAATACAACGTCCTTTGACAGCATCACGAGTTGGTAAATCTAAGTTCTACTATCTGGCGAAGTAGAGTATTAGTATTTGGTTTTAGTGAATAAACATATTGGAAGGTGATCATATGGAACATGAAGTTGAACAAAAACAATTGTTACTTAGAATGTCTAATGAGCTATGGCAGGATCTCGTTATTTTGGCGGATAAAGAGTTTCGTAGTGTAAATAGCCAAATAGAATATTTACTTACCCAATGTGTAAACAAAATGAAAGAAGAAAAGAAATTATAGCCTTAAAGGCTTTTTTCTTTTTAAGTTGAATAATACTTATATTTTTGTTAAAATATAGTAGATGTTAGGAGGTGTATTTATGAATGATAAAAAGGTAAGAATAACATACCCAACAAAGAATACTTTGTTATTCATTTTAAATTCAATATATGATAAAGACGTTTCATCTAACCTAACAAAAACAAAACTCATAAAAAAAATGAATGAGTTATATAACGATGAAAATAATATTTTAAAATTAACTGAAATATTATCAATAGATTCATATAAAGCACTAGAGGCAATTTATAATGATTATTTAAATGGAACTGATCCATCAATTAGCTTTTTAAACTATGAAACAAATGATTTAATAGATACTTCTATATTTTATTTAGAAGAAACTAAATATAGTGATAATTCAATTGATATTAGATATGTCTATAATCCTACGTGTGAACCTATTATCA
>JAILKD010000074.1 GCA_024694145.1 bacterium
TTTTATATTTACCTTATGTTTTTTAATAACATCAAGTTATATATTTTTTTTAACTATATTTATATGATATAATTTATGTTTTAATTCTTTTAAAATTTGTTTAGTATAGCTATTACTAAACAAATTTTAAAAGAAGTAAAACATGAATTATATCTTTTAAATAGAGGTAATAGAAATATAGGACTTGATGGTATTAAAGAAATTAAGGCAGATATCAATGGAGATATAAATGATTTAAAAGAAATATTAAAGGATTATGAATTTGATGCAGTTTGTGATTTCATTATTTTCCATTTAGAACAAGCAAAAAGGGATTATGAATTATTTAAGGATAAAACAAAACAATTTATTTTTATTTCAAGTGCATCAGCTTATCAAAAGCCTGTTAAAAATTTTATAATTAATGAAAATACTCCACTAGATAATCCATTTTGGCAGTATTCTAGGGATAAAAAAGAAATAGAAGAATTCTTTTTAGATAAGTATAAAACTGAAGGATTTCCTATTACTATAGTTAGACCAAGTCATACATATGATGAAAGAAGTGTACCTCTTGGAGTGCACGGGAAAAATGGAAGCTATCAAGTAATAAAAAGAATGATTGAGGGAAAACCTGTAATTATTCATGGAGATGGTGAATCACTTTGGGTAATGACTAATAATTATGATTTTGCAAAATTATTTGTGCCATTAATTGGTAATAATAAAGCAATTGGTCAAGCATATCAAATTACAGGTGATGAAGTTTTAACATGGAATAATATTTATAAATATATTGCAGAAGCATTAAACGTTAGCCTTAAGCCTTATTATGTGTCATCTTATTTACTTGCTGAACTAAATGATTTTACAGGAACTCTTATTGGAGATAAGGCAAATAGTGTTATTTTTGATAATAAAAAGGTTAAAGAATTTAATCCAAACTATAAACAAGAAATACTTTTTAAAGACGGAATTAAAAAAACTATTGATTATGTTTTAAGTCATGAAGATTGTCAAGTTCTTGATAACGAATTTGATGAATTCTGTGATAAATTAATATTTAAGTTAGATAGATTAAAGGAGGAATTTTAAAATGGAAAAATATTGTTTTATAAGTGGTGCAAGTCGTGGCGTTGGTTTTGAAATTGCTAAATTTATGGCAAGTAAAGGATTTAATTTAGTGCTTCAAGCTAGAAAAATAGAAAACCTGGATAAAATAGTAGAAGAAATAAAAAAATATGATGTTAAATATGTTTTAAGAGAATGTAATTTAGAAGATATTGATTCAATTAATAATATGCTTAAAACTATTAATGTAGATGTGAATATAGTGTTTAATAATGCTGGTATTCAAATTGGATATGCTAAAGACTTTTTAAATGCTGATTATAATACATTTATGCCGCAATTTATGGTTAATACAATTGCCCCAACATTTATTACATATCATTTTTTAAAGAAAATGAAGGAAGGATATATCATAAATGTTACTAGTGGAATTAATCATGAACCAGAACAACCAGCATATTCAGGAAGTAAAGCTGCACTTGATAAAATCACTAATGATTTAGCATTTAGATATAAAGATAGCGACATTACAATAAGCCTTGCTGATCCAGGTTGGTGTAGAACTGATTTAGGCGGTAAAAACGCTCCAAATGACGTTAAATCAGTTATTCCTGGAATCGTACTAGGCGCATTCTCTAAAGATGCAAATGGTAAAACAATTCATGCTCAAGACTTTGTTAATTTAAGTTTTGATGAAGCTTTAGATAAACTAAAAACATACTAAAAAAAGCACTCATTTGAGTGCATTTTTAATGTATACGTTTACTTTATTATTATATTTTAAAATATAACAATAAATAGTATAATATATGTAGGTGATAGCGATATGAATAGTGTAGGACACACAAAATTACTTCTAAAATCATTAGAGATTTTTAATACTAAATATTCAAATTTAAAAATAACAGATGAAAAGTCTATTGAATTATTAAAACAAGGTGTGGTAGATCCAGATTTTAAATATAAAACAAAAGGAAGTCATTATGCTATATATGATAAGAAAACAGATTCTTTTCATAATAGAATAAAGAAGAATAAAGAAAATGCATTTTTTAATTTAATAAAGTATTATGATTATGCAATTCAAAAAAATGACATTTATTATTTTGGCTTTGCCTTACATTTTGTAATGGATATGCTAACTATACCTCATGCTACTGGAATTAAAATTGCTCCGCTATTCTATTTTGGACGTCACAGAAGATACGAAAGATATACATCAAAAAATATGGAAAAATATTTTGTTGATGATGTTGATATAACTGATTTACTAAAGGTAGATGTAAAAGAACTTTTTAAAAGAAATGTTGAATTAATTAATAGTTATAAAGATAAATTAACTAAAAAATATTATGATGAAATAAATGAAATATTTATTCCACTAATTTTAAAATACACTGTTTTATTTATGTATAAATATTTTAGTGAAAGGAGTGTTAAAAATGCCACAAATTAAAATTGGTGCCCTAGGTGGTTTGGGTGAAATTGGGAAAAACTTATATATTGTAGAAGTAGATGATTTAATTTTTGTAATGGATTGTGGTATAAAAGTACCACCATCAGAATTCTTTGGAATTGATACAATCATTCCTGATTATCATTATTTAAAAGAAAACGTTGATAGAATTCAAGGTATATTTTTAACACATGCCCATGATGATCATATTAATGCACTGGCTTATATGATTGATGATATTAATAAAGATGTTTATGCATCTAATTTTACAATGGCTTTGGTTAAAGATTCACTTTTAATTGAAAAGAAGAATCCTGAAGATTATAAATTACATGCAGTTGATGAAAATGATGTTATTAAATTTAATGATGTAACAGTTAGCTTCTTTAGACTGACTCATAGTGTTCCTGAAGCTTTTGGTATTGCGATTAACACAATTGATGGAGCAATACTTTATACAGGTGATTATTCATTTGATCAAAACGTTAATAAGGATTATAGAACAAGCTTTGATAAACTATCAAATTTTGGAAATACTGGAGTTTTAGCCCTTTTAAGCGATTGCTATGGTGCTAGAAATATTTCAACAGATAGTTATCAAGAACTATTATTTAAATTAAATGCTATTTTTAAAGATGCACCTGGACGTATTATTATAACAAGCTTTTCAAACGATTTAAGACGTATTCAACAAATTATTGATGTAAGTTTAAAATATAATAAAAGAATCGCTATAATCGGAAGAAAAACACAAAGGCTAGTTGATATAGCTATTAACTTAGGATATATTAAAATTCCTGAAGAAAAACTTGTTTCTTTAAGATACATTGATGATAAAAATAATAACAATGATCCTGATATGGTAGTAATTGTTGCTGGTGATAGACATGAACCATATTTTATGCTTCAAAGAATGTGTAAGAAAATTGATAGATTAATTAATATTACAAGCGTTGATACTATTATAACTATGACAACACCTACTGATGGAAGTGAAAAACTAGCCGCAAAAACACTAGATTTATTATCTAGAGTTAATACTAGAATTCACACATTAAGTAAAAAGATACTTGAAACAAGTCACGCAACAAGAGAAGAAATAAAAATGATGATTAATATCACTAAACCAAAATATATTATTCCGGTTAAAGGTGAGTTTAATCATCAATATGCATTAATTGAAATTGCTAATGAAATACATTATGATACAAATAATGTAATAATTCTTGATAATGGTGATTTTGCTATATTTAATGATGGAGAACGTGAACATAAAATTTTATCATTCCCTGCAGGTGAAATTCTAATTGATGGGGCCGTAGCAGGTGATGTTAATAATGTTGTTATTCATGATAGAGAACAATTAAGTAAAGATGGAATATTACTTGTAATTGCTAATCTAAATCCAAAATCAAAAAACATTTTAGCTGGACCTGAAATACAATCAAGAGGATTCATTAATCTTAAAGATAATCCTGAGATATATGAAGGAATAATTGATGCATTTAATAAAGTTTCTGAAAACATGCTTGCATCTAGATTTGTAAATTGGAATGATTATAAAAAAGAAATTAAAGATGCAATATCAAGATTTTTATATAAAGAATTACAACGTTCACCAGTTATAATACCTATTATAATTGCAACTGATGAAGATTAAAAAAAGGCTTTTATGAAGCCTTTTTTAATTCTTTTGTTTTATCGATTTTTAGTATAAATGTTGAACCTTTGCCAAGTTCTGATGATATTTCTAATTCGTAACCTTCTAAATCTATAATCTTTTTAACTATACTCATGCCCAAACCACATCCATTGTTATGTGATTTATCAGCTTGGAATGCTACATCATAAATGTGATTAATTGTATTTTCGTCCATTCCAATACCATCATCACTAATAATAAATGTCACAATATTGTTTTCTTCGCTAAGTGAAATAAATATTTTTGATTTAGTATATTTTATTGCATTATTTAATAAGTTGTTAATTATTTGATATATATGAATTTCTCTTGCTTTAATAGTTACTTCATCAATTGCAAAGTTAAGATCAATATCACCAAATTTTTGATCATTTTCAACTATTATTTCTTTTAATAACTCATCCATCCTAAACTCTGTTATTTCAAAATGAGCTGTCTTAACTCCAATATTTGCGAGTTGTAAAATGCTATCAGATAATTTATATAATCTTTTTGATTCTTTTATAATTATATCAATGAATTCTCTTTTTTCTTCTTCAGTTAATGATGGTTCATTAAGAAGTTCAGCATAATTACAAATTGAATTAATTGGTGTTCTACATTCATGAGAGAAGTTTGATATAAAATCACTTCTTAGAATTTCAATTTGACTTAATTCATCACTCATTTTATTATAAGCAATTGAAACATCCTTAAATAATGTATTACTATTTGGATCCATTTTATAGTCAAAGTTTCCTTTTGATGCTTCTAAAATTGCTTTAAATAAATCTTCGTTATATTTTTTTGTTCCTTTGTTTGTGATAGTTCCAACTATTATTGTTGCTATAGTACATAAGAAACAAGCAAGCAATATTCTTTTAATAACATCCGCGAATGTAAAATCTAAAATCTCAAAATATAAACCTAGATAAGTCATTGTAATAGAAAAGATAGAAATAAATAAGAATGATAAAAATACACCAGTAGAAAAGTTTGATAAAAAACTTTTCCTTTTATCATTATTCATCTTTTTTTACCGCCTTGTAGCCTAAGCCTCTAACTGTTTTAATTTCAAATGGGTAATCAGGGAATCTATTTCTAATTCTATTAATATGAACTTTAATAGTGTTTTCATCAGTTACTGAATCAATTCCCCAAATTTCGTTCATGATTTGTTCTTTTGTAAATACTTGATCAGGATATGAAAGAAGTTTGAATAATAAGTAGAACTCTTTCTTTGGAATAACTGTTACTGTATCTCCCCTAGTTACACTTAAACCATTATAATCAAGTGTTACATCACCAACAGTAACTTGATGAGAAGTGTTAATTTTAGCACGACGTAATAATGCTCTTACTCTTAAAATTAATTCTTCACGTTCAAATGGTTTTGTTAGATAATCATCAGCTCCTAAATCAAAACACTTTCTCTTATCGATAATTGATGTTTTTGCAGTTAAAATAAGAATTGGAGTTACTAGTCCGTTATCTCTAACATATTTAGTGAATTCAAAACCATCCATATCGTTCATCATTAAATCAACTATAAAAAGCTTGATGTCATATTTGTTCATTAATTCAACTGCTTCATTACCATTTCTTGCTTCAATAACTGTAAATTGATTTGCTTTTAGTAAGAAATGTATTAAACGTCTAGTAGAATCATCATCTTCAATAACCATTATATTTATCATATTATATACCTCCAAATTGTAAATTAATTAATATTGTGTTTACCTTTCATAATATAATTTTAACATATTTATATACAAAATAATACAAGATAAAATAAAAAATAATAAAAAAAGAACTCAAATGAGTCCTTTTTGATAGTAAAATAGGTAAATCGATAAGCATTGGGGAGTTGCTAAAAATACTCAAGATATATGGGGGAGAGATATAAAATAAGTCGATCTACCATATTTACTTTGTTACTATCTACCTAAATAATAATTCATTATTGTTAAATGAAAGTTAAATATTTGGACAAAAAAACATGTTTTTATAACATTTTACAAAAAAGTTTACTTAAAAATAACTAATCATAACTTTTTTATATGTAAAACGCTTTATTATTAAAAAATATCATTTAATATGATATAATATGTTTGGATTTGAAAATCAAATCTGCTTATGGGACCCATAGTGGCCTAGAAAGAGAGGAAAACTAAATATGAAAAACAGTATTAAAATCAAAAGAATGGTAGGTATTGCTACATTAATGGCAATAGTAGTAGTATTACAACTTACTGCAGGATACTTACCTAAACTTCCAGGAGGATTGTCGCTATCCTTAACATTAGTTCCTATTGTACTTGGAGCTATTCTATATGGACCTACAGGAGGTGCAATTCTTGGATTTGTAATGGCAGTAATGGTATTAATCGATCCATCAACTGCAGTATTCTATGAAGCTAATATAGCTGCAACAATTATTTTAGTAATTTTAAAGTCAACAGCAGCCGGATTCTTATCAGGACTATTATTTAAATTACTATATAAGATTAATTTTTATGTTGCAATTGTAGTAGCTGCAATTATTTGTCCACTAGTAAATACAGGATTATTCTGCATAGGTGCAGCAATGTTCTATAGAGATTTATTTGGTGGAGGACTTGGAGTAATTATTGGAATTGTTGGTGCTAACTTCTTAGTAGAACTTGGTATTAACGTATTACTATGTCCTGTACTTGCAATAGTTATTAAGATTCTTGTACATAACTATAACATTGGTACATTATTAGATGAAAAAGCAATTGTTAAAGATGATAGTATTGATAATGATATAGAAGAATTAGAATAAAGCATAGAAGGTGAGTAAATGGTTTTACTTGTTGATGTTGGAAATTCAAATATTGTATTTGGATTTGCTAATGAAAAAGAAATAGTAAATACTTTTAGATTTAAAAGTTTAACAGACATTACAACTGATGAATATTATTTACTTATTAAGACTATGCTTGATAAATATGAAGTAGATGATGTAATTATATCATCTGTTGTACCTGTAATTACAAGTGCATTAAAGAAGCTTTTTAATAAATATTTAAATAAAGTACCACAGATAATTGGCCCTGGCATAAAAACTGGAATTGAACTTAAATGTGATGATCCTAAAACAGTTGGTGCAGATATGATTTGTGATTGTGCTGGTGCTATGAAATACTTTAACGAAGCCGTTATCATAGATTTAGGTACAGCTACAAAATATATCTATGCTAAGAATAATAAGTTTTTAGGATGCAGTATTGCTCCTGGTGTTTCTATATCAATGAAAGCACTAGTTAATAATGCAGCATTATTACCTCAATTTGAACTAATTACACCAAAAAAAGTATTATCAACTAATACAATTAACTGCTTACAATCAGGAGTATTATTTGGTGCATCAAGTCAAGTTGATGGAATGATTGATAAAATTTTATTAGAATTAAATAATAAAGATATTCCGATTTTAGCTACAGGTGGATTATCAAAACTAATTATTCCTTTATGTAATCATAATATTAAAAGAGTTGATAATTTAACACTATATGGCTTATTAGATATTTATTATAAGAATAAATAAGGAGGTTTTTTATGGAAAAAGTTAAACATCCTGGATTAATTATAAAAGATGAAATTGATAAACTTAAAATGAACCAAAATGAGTTTTGCATTAGAACAACTATTCCAAATAGAACATTAACAAGACTTTTTAATGGTGAAATCAATTTAACAACAGATGTAGCAAAAAAGTTAGCAATGTTCTTTAATAAACCAATTGAAAATATAATGAATCTTCAAACTAAATATGATGAATATTTAATTGAAAAAGAAATAGCAAAAAATATTGATAGTGAATATGAAATAACTAAATTATTTGATAAAGATTTCTTAAAAGCAATTTGTAATAAAAAAACTACAGGGCAAACTAAAGCTGATTTAGTTGAAAACCTAAGAAACTTATTTATGGTTAATTCACTTTTAATATTAAAAGATATTAATTTATTTGGATTAAATAAGATATTTAAAGATAGAGAATTTAGCGAAGAAGAAATAATACTTCATAATGCGTATATTTCTTATGCAATGTATTTGTCTAAATTTGCTAAAACTCATGAATTTGATTATAAGAATAATACTCAACTTGTTGAAGATTTAAATAAGCTTACTTTTGAACCTAAAAACCAATTATATAACTTAATTGAAAAGTTAAATAAATATGGAGTTAAACTTGTTTTAATACCTAATTTAAATGGATTAAAAATCACTTCATTTGTTAGACTTTCACCTGAAGAAAATTGCGTAGTTATAGGAATTAATACAATTTCAATGGATGCTTATGATGTTTGGTATAAGATTCATGCAGAACTTGCTTATACTTATAAGATTCATACAAAACTTTTAAATATTACTTATGATGAAAAATATGATGAATATGCAAAGAAATTCGCAAGCTGCACATTACTAAATCCGAATGCTTATGATTACTTTGTTTCTCTTCATGATTTTGAAAGTAAGGCAGTAGATATTTTTAGTAAGAAAATTAACACTGCAAAATTCATTATTGTTGGTAGACTTAAAAAAGATAAACTTGTTCCTAAAAAAGCTCTAACAAAAGAAACAATCAAATATAAAATATAATTAGACTGTGTTAAACAGTCTTTTTATTATATAAT
The DNA here is from genome assembly GCA_024694145.1 of bacterium. GTDB lineage: Bacteria > Bacillota_I > Bacilli_A > Acholeplasmatales > JAEDCM01 > RGIG10196. Next base: position 8,852 of record JAILKD010000074.1, read on the forward strand.
ATTTAAAATAGTGGCAAAATATGATAAAATATAAAGTGGTGATATTATGAATTATATTGAAGAAATAAACAAACTAAAAAAAGAAAAAAATGCAATTATTCTAGCTCATTATTATCAAAAAGATGAGATTCAAGATATTGCTGATTATTTAGGAGATTCATATAATTTAAGCGTTATTGCTAAAAAAAGTGATGCTAAAATTATTGTTTTTTGTGGTGTTAAGTTTATGGGTGAAACTGCAAAAATATTATCTCCAGATAAGAAAGTATTAATGCCACATAAAGTATTACCATGCAAAATGGCTAATGATATTACCAGTAAAGAATTAATTGAATATAAAAAGAAAAATCCTGATAGAGTTATTATATCTTATGTTAATACAAATGCCGATATTAAGGCTTTATCGGATTGTTGCGTTACTAGTAGCAACGCACTTAAAATTTTAGAACACTATAAAGATAAAAAGATTTTATATTGCCCTGATAAGAATCTAGCAAATTATGCAGCTAAGACATATGGCTATGATATAGATTTTTGGAATGGAAATTGTAATATACACGACAACTTAACTGTTGATGATGTAATAAAAATGAAGGAGTTGCATCCTAATGCACTTGTATTAATTCATCCTGAAGCAAGATATGAATTAACACAACTTGCTGATTATGCAGGAAGTACTAAAGGTATTATTGATTATGTTAATAAATCTGATAAAGATGAATTCATAATCGGTACAGAACGTGGAATACTTCATGAACTTAAAAAGAAAAATCCAAATAAAAAGTTCTATTTATTAAATGAATGCTTAACATGTAAGTTTATGAAATTAATCTCATTAGAAGATGTTTATAATTGCTTAAAAAATGAAGAATTTGAAATAACAGTAGATGAATCTATAAGAAAAGATGCACAAAAGGCATTAGATAAAATGCTTGAATTAAGTTAGAAGGTGTAATTATGGATAAAAAATTTAATGTATTAATTATTGGTGGAGGTTTAGCTGGAATGTTTATAGCTTTAAACCTACCAAAAGAAATAAAAATCGCAATGGTTATGAAAGATACTAAAGATATCGCAAATTCAGAATTAGCTCAAGGTGGTATTGCTGCAGTTTTAAGTAAAGATGATGAAGCATTAAAAAAACATATTGAAGATACACTTACTGCAGGAAGTAATATTAATGATTTAGATGCAACAAAAACTCTTGTTTATGAAGCAAGTGAAAACATTGAAAAATTAATGGAATTTGGTGTTGAATTTGATAAAGATAAAGAAGGACATCTATTGCTTGCTCAAGAAGGTGGACATAGAGGTAGAAGAATATTACGTGCTGGTGGAGATGCTACAGGACGTGAAATAATGCGTGCTCTTAAAAAGAGAATTGTTGAAAAAGAAAATGTCACTATTTTTGAAGAAACAATGGCAACTGATTTACTAATTAAAGATAATAAATGCATTGGTGCAACACTAATAGATAAAGATAATAAAATGTTTGATTGCATCGCTAGTAAAACAATTATTGCAACAGGTGGTCTTGGTGCAGTTTATAAGAACTCAACAAACCCAAAAATAGCTACAGGTGATGGAATAGCTATGGCTTATAGAGCAAATGTTGAATGCGAAAATCTTGAATTTATTCAATTCCATCCAACAGGCTTCTATACAGAAGAAGATGGTCAAAAATTCCTAATTAGTGAAGCTGTTAGAGGAGAAGGCGCACAATTAAAAAATGTCGATGGGGAGCGCTTTATGGGAAAATATGATTCTAGAATGGAACTTGCACCAAGAGATATTGTAAGTCAGTCTATTTATAGAGAAATGTATGATACGTGGAGTGATCATGTATATCTAGATATCACATTTGAATCCAAAGAATTCTTAATGGAAAGATTCCCTACAATCTATAATAAAGTATTGCAATATGGAATACATATGGAAAGTGATTTTATTCCAGTAGCACCAGTTGAACATTTCTCATGTGGTGGTATTAAAATTGACACAAATGGTAAAACAAATCTAGAAAATCTATATGCTAATGGTGAATGTGCATGTAGTGGTGTACATGGAGCAAATAGATTGGCTTCTAATTCACTTCTTGAATGTGTTGTATTTGGTAATAGAATTGCTGAAGATATTAAAAAAAGTGATTTAGCAATTCCAAATGTAGAACCAAAAAAACATTCTGTAACACATAAGATGTTTAGTTTCCATCCAATTAGAAGTGAAATTAGAGATGTAATGGATAAATATGTTGGTATTGTTAGAAGTGAAGAAGGTTTAGAAATTGCTAAAAAGATTATAGGTAGACACTTCACAAACTTAAGTAAAACACTTGTTCATTCACATTATTATTATGAAACACTTAATATGGCAACAACTGCTATGTTAATTATTGAAGCTGCGATTAAGAGAAAGGAGTCAGTTGGCTGCCATTATAGAGTCAACTAATATGTTTATGACAGATAGAGAAATAGATTTATTTTTACAAAATGCACTTAATGAAGATATGCCAGAAGGAGATATTACAACAGATAATATAATTGATCCAACTGAAATATCTTATGCTGAATTCATTGCAAAAGAAAATGGCGTTATTTCGGGAATTAATTATTGTAAACGTACATTTGAGCTTATTAGTAATGATTGTGATTTTAAAATTTATAAAAAAGATGGAGATAAGGTAGTTAAAGGTGATTTAATAGCTACTATTAAAGGTAATACTAGAACAATTTTAAAAGGTGAAAGAACTTCATTAAACCTTTTGCAATATATGTCAGGTATAGCAACAACAACTAATAACTACTTGTCTTATATGTCAGGGAAAACACAATTACTTGATACAAGAAAGACAACTCCAGGATTAAGATTCTTTGCTAAAAAGGCTGTTAAAGATGGTGGTGGAACAAATCATAGATATGGTCTTTCTGATATGGTATTAATTAAAGATAACCATATTAAAGCTGCTGGATCTATTACCAAAGCTGTTGAAATGGTTTATGGTAAAGTTAATTGCAAAATTGAAGTTGAAGTTGAAACTTTAGAACAATTCATAGAGGCTTTAAAAACAAAATGTGATATTATCATGCTAGATAATATGGATAATGAATTAATGAGTAAATGTGTAAAAATTAATAATGGTTTAAAGAAACTTGAAGCAAGTGGAAATATGACATTTGAACGTCTAGATTCTGTTTGTAAAACAGGTGTTGATTATATTAGCGTTGGGGCGCTTACTCATTCGTTTAAAGCACTAGATATTTCTTTAAAGTTTAAAGATGAAAAATAAGAGGATGATTCCTCTTTTTTTATTTATTTTAAATATTTTTATATTATTTTTATTGAAATAGGTTTATATAAAAGATATAATAAAAATGTATTTTGTGTTTATTTATTAAATAAACAAAATGAAAGGAAGATATTATGAATTATTTAGAGAAGTATGACTTATGGATTAAGCAAGAAAACTTAGATCCAAAAATTGAAGAAGAATTATTAAAAATGACTGATCAAGAAAAAAAGGAAGCATTTGCTCTTGATATGGAATTTGGAACAGGTGGAATGCGTGGTATTCTTGGTGCAGGAACAAATAGATTAAATATTTATATTATTAGAAAGGCAAGCTATGGCTTTGGTTTATGGTTAAAAGAACAATCTAAAAATCCAAGTGCTGTAATTGCTTATGATAATAGACATTATTCAAAAGAGTTTGCTAGTGAAACAGCAAAAGTGTTTGCATCAATGGGAATTAAAGCATATGTATGTAGTGATTTAAGACCTACACCATTCTTATCATTTGCAGTTAGAGAATTACATGCTACAGGTGGTGTAATGATTACAGCAAGTCATAACACTAAAGAATATAATGGATATAAAATTTATGATTCTGAAGGTTGTCAATTAGTTCCAAGACTTGCAGATGAAGTAATCGAAAAAATAAATTCTGTTGAAAATATATTTGAAATTGAAACTGATAAAAATCCATCATTTATTGGTGGTGTCAGTGAAGATATCGATAGAAAATATATGGATATGGTAGAAGAAATATCACTAAGAAATGATGATAAAAACATTAAAGTAGTTTATACACCACTACATGGTACAGGTAGTGTATTTGCTCCAAAAATTTTAAGAGAATTAGGATATGATGTTACATGTGTAGAAGAACAAATGATTCATGATCCTGATTTTAGTAGTGTAAGTAGTGCTAACCCTGAAAATAAACAAGCATTTGATAAAGCTATTGAACTTGGTAAAACATGCAATGCAGATATCCTTTTAGCTAATGACCCAGATGCTGATAGACTTGGTATTGCACCACTACATAATGGTGAATATGTGTTATTAACAGGTAATCAAACAGCTGCAATAGTTTTAAAATATTTACTTGAAAATACAAAAGTAATTCCTGAAAATTCATATGTATTTACAACAATAGTATCATCTAACTTACCAACAAAGATGGCTATTAAAAATGGTTTAAAGACAAAAGAAGTGTTAACAGGATTTAAGTTTATTGGTGAACAAGCTCATTTAATTGAAAAAACTGGCAATTATTTCTTTGGATTTGAAGAATCTTATGGTTGCTTAGTAAGCGATAAAGTAAGAGATAAAGATGCTATGCAAGCATCGCTAATTGCTTGTGAAGCATGTAATTATTATAAGAGTCTAGGTAAGACTTTAGTTGATGTATTATATGAAATTTATGAAGAATATGGTTACCATATTGAAGGAATAGAAAACATCGTACTTAAGGGATTAGATGGTGCTGAAAAGATTAGAAATATAATGGATTATTTTAGAAATAATGAAATTAATATTAGTGGAATTGTTTCAAAAGAAGACTATAAATTACAAACTGTAACTGGTTCTAATAAAAAGATTGATCTACCTAAATCAAATGTTATTAAGTACATTTTAGATGATGAGTCTTGGTTCATCTTAAGACCAAGTGGAACAGAACCTAAACTTAAGATTTATTTTGGTGTAAAAGCTTTAACAATGAACTTAGCAACAGCAAGATTAGAAGAAATCAGAAAAAACGTATTAGAGATTATTAATCAAATCTAATGAAAAAATATTTTATAAATAGAAGAGAAAAGTTAATTGCAACACTTCCTGATGGTTGTGTTGCCTTACTTTTTTCTGGTGTTAAAAAAACTATGAGTAATGATTTATTCTATCCGTTTGTTGTTAATAAAAATTTTTATTATTTAACTGGTATTAATGAAGACAATTGTATTTATATGTTAGTAAAAGGCGAATCAATCTTTAAAGAATTATTCTTTACAGAACAAAGAAGTAAAGAAAAAGAAAAATGGATTGGTGAAAGACTTAAAAAAGAGGATATTGAAGAGATTTCTGGCTTATCTAGTGTTTATTCATTAAATGATTTTGAAACAGTTTTATCAAGTTATTTAAATAGTAATAATGCGTTTGGTGAAATAGATGCAATATATTTAGATCAAGATAAATCAAATCCTTTTGATTCACTTGATAAAATTTATGAAAAGAAAATAAAAAATAAATATCCTAATTTGTTTGTTAGAAATATTTATAACAATATTGCTAAACTTAGACTTATAAAAGATGATTTTGAAATTGAAAACATAGTTAAAGCAATATCTATAACTAAATGTGGAATTTATGAAATGATGAAAAATTCAAAAAAATGTAATTACGAATATGAAGTAGAAGCTTATTATGATTTTGTTCTAAAAAGCAATAATACTATTCCTTCATTTAAGACAATATGTGCATCAGAAATAAATTCTACAATACTTCATTATGAAGAAAATAATTGTGAAATAAAAGATGATTCTTTGATTCTTTGTGACTTAGGATCGCTTGTTAATAATTATGCTTCTGATATAAGTAGAACATTCCCAAAAACGGGAAAATTTAGCGATTTACAAAAGAAATTATATAATGTAGTTTTAAATACAAATAAAGCATGTATTAATCTACTTAAACCTGGTGTATCTAGAAATGAATATGAAACTTTAGCAAGAGATACATTAGCTAGTGGATTACTTAATCTAGGAATAATAAAAGAAAAAGATGAAATTGATAAATATTATTATCATTCTGTAGGGCATATGTTAGGCCTAGATGTACATGATATTGGTAAATTTGATGAATTTAAAGAAGGCATGGTTGTTACATGTGAACCAGGCATATATATTCCTGAATTAAAGATAGGTATTAGAATTGAAGATGATATACTTATTACAAAAAATGGTAATGTAAATCTATCAAGAGACATAATCAAAGAAATTTGTGACATAGAAGAGCTTATGAATAGTTAGTTTGTAAAAAGTATGTTAATTTATATTAAATTAAATGAAAATTGGAATGAAAACGCTTTACTTAACTTAAATATGATGTTATAATTAAATAACAACAATTTAGGAAAGTGAGGTGTTTTTTTATGGCAGTCTTAAGAACTTTTTATAAATGTATTATTGTCATTGGAACATCAAACGAAAACACAACGATAATTAAAGAAGCGCTATCTCAAAATTTTAAATTATTTTTTGCTCAAAACATGAAAACTATACAAAAATATTATGAAAAATATGAAAAGAATATTTTAGAGTTTATTATTGATGCACAAAGTAATCCTGATTTAGCTATTGAATTTTTGAGAGAATGGGAAACCGATTTTGCTTATCAAAGCATACCTGCAGTTGCTATGGTTGATTTTAACAAACGTGAAATTGAGCATAACATTTTAGGCCATCAGGCTACAAATATTATTTATTCGCCTTTCACTGCGAATAAAATTTTAAAACATGTTGAAACAACTGTTAAGCGTAATGCATTAATTGAAAATAGAATGCTTGAAGCATATGATGATAAACTTAAAACAATTACCGATAAAATGTTACTTATTCCTAAGTCAATTAACTGTGGTGTAGCATTTTTAAGGATTGAAAATGAACAAGTAATAATAGATTTTGCTAACAGTATTTTTGTTAAATTATTTGGTTGCGATACTTTTAATGGAATTTTAAGTATGCTTAGTAATGAAAATGGAGCAAGCTTACTAGCTGCTGCAGCAAAAGCTAAACTAAACTTTGAACCAAATTCAATAATGATTGATGTTGAAATAGATAATGTTTTACGTGTTTATGAAGTAACAATTGTGCAAATCCCTAATTTGGATATGCAAGCTTATGATGACTATATTTATAAGTTTATAGTTTCCGTAATTGATAGAACTGATAGAGAAGAGTATAAAGGTAGTTATCATGCAAGTAAACATCTATTTGAATCTATCGTTAATAACATCAATGGTGGTGTTATGGTTGTTGAAGTTATTAATGATTTTCCTAAATTGATTAGTGCAAGTGATAGTTTGCTTAGATACACAGGATTTAGAGCAGACGATCCTAACTTTATTTTAAAGATGCTTCCACCTTCAACAATAGAAACTATAATTAAAGAAAGAAAATCAAGAGAACAAAATATATTTAATGGAGTTGAAGAATCAATTTCATTAGCTACAAAAGTTAATACTGCAAGTGGAGAAAGTAAACATGCAAAATTTGCTACTGTACTTTATAAGTATGATGATAAGATTAGAGCAAACACATTGATTCTAGATGATACTAGTGAATTTGAATCTAATCAAAAATTAAAAATACTTCATGAATTTGATCAAACAACAAACTTGTTCAATAATAATAAATTCGTTGAGACAACAGATAAATTAATACGTCATGATGATGATAAAAAATATAAAATTATTGTTGCACGCATTTATAAATTTGATGAATTTCAAAGCTTCTTTGGTAAAAACAAAACAAATGAATTATTAAAAGTAATTGCTGAAGGAATTAAAGAGTTAGCGCCATATTGCATTAAGGGTAGAATTGATACTAAGGCATTTGCTATATCATATGATGAATCAATGCTTGATGAAAAGAAATTTGTAAAAGAACTTGATGAATACTTAAAGGAGAATTATACATCTTATCAAGTTAAACTTTATTATGGTATTTATTCTATTACTGATATTTATGATGCAGTTGACTCAATGCTTATTCAAACTACATTCGCTATTAGAGAAATTGAAGGTAATGCCTTAAAGAATTATATTTATTGTGATAGTAAATTAAAGAATAGAATTCTAGAAAGTGATAATATCACAAATGAGATGAAAAAAGCACTTGATAATAATGAATTCGAAGTATTCTTACAACCTGTATTTGATTTAAAAACAAGAAAAATATTATCTGCAGAAGCACTAACAAGATGGCATCATCCAAAACGTGGATATATTCCACCTACTGAATACATTCCAATTTTTGAAGAGAATGGATTTATAGTAAATGTTGACCATTTCGTTTGGGAATCAGCATGTAAGATTATTAGAGGATGGCTTGATGCAAATGTAAATGCAGTACCAATTAGCGTTAACGTAAGTAGAATTGATTTGTTCAACATTGATTTCTATACAGTTATAACTGAACTTGTTGAAAAATATGACATTCCAGTTGAATATTTAAGACTAGAAATAACAGAAAGTGCATTCGTACTTAATGAAAATAGTGTTATTGAAATTGTTGATAGACTTAGAAATTATGGATTTAAGATTTTAATGGATGACTTTGGTAGTGGATATTCTTCACTAAACTCATTAAAATTTATAAATGTAGATTTCTTAAAAATCGATATGGATTTAGTTAGAGGTATAGAAGAATCTATTAAACAAGCAAATATTTTAAAATCTGTTATAAACCTTGGAACAACTCTAAACTTAGATATGATTTGTGAAGGTGTAGAAACAGAAAGACAAGCAGAATTTGTTAACGGATGTGGATGCGAAAAGGCTCAAGGATGGTTATTCAGTAAAGCTATTCCAATTAGCGAATTTAATGAAAAAATGAAAGTAAACTAACATTTTTAAGGGCAAAATGAAAAATTTTGTCCTTTTTTTTATTTTTTGTCAGTAATTTTCGATTTTCAAACGTATATATAGGGTAGAGGTGAAAAAAATGAAAAGAATTATTTTAATTACAATTATGCTTTTTATGTTTGCTCTACCTGGCATAAATAGCGCAAAAGCAAAAGGTAGTGATTATATGTCTTATACACAGCTAGACTTTACTAATGCTGGTAATAAACTTTTGGTAGACTATACAGAAAATGAACTTAAAAAATATGATGAAAAGATTAATACCAAGAGATTTAGTGGTTGGAATACTTATAGTTTTAGAAAACACCAAAAAGTTAAATACACATCAGGAATAGTTTTTATGTATAAGAATGAAGGTGACACTTCATCAACATACAATTTCGAGTATAAAGAAGAAATTATTAGTAAGAGAAGTTTTAATGTTACTGGAAGCTTAGATTTAAGCGTAAAAGGAGATATTAAAAAGCTTAAAGCTGGTCTTGATACTAAATTAAAAATTGATTATTCTGATACTTCAACAAAAACAACTAGATCTTCTTGGAGTACTAAAACAGAAGTAGATCCTGGTACAACCTTAATTATAAGTATTAAAGGAGAAGGCTATATTGATCAGGGTGTAGCAGCTAAATATTTTATGTGGGTAAGACTAAAAAAAGGAGCTTATGAAATATTTAACGTATCAACTGAATACTATTGCATGGAGAAAGTGAGAAACGACTAATGAAAAAAATAATAATTACTATTTTAATAACAATATCTACAGCTCTAACAGCTTGTTTAATTTTAAATGGATGTAAGGCCAAGAAAAAAGATGAGGCATTATCTATTAAAATGATTAATAATTACATTATTACTGATAAAGATAGAAGAATTAATCAAGTCTTATATTTCACAAGAGATAATATTTTTAATAATTATGATATAGTAGATTCAATTTCTTTAATTGATGAAGATGAAGAAACTATTTTAAAGCTTAAAATGAATAATATTAAAAAGACTAATTATGTTCATAAATATAAAGATAGTAAATATATTTCATATATTTATGATTTATCTATTCCAGCAATGAATAGATAAATCATAAATATATGAAATATATTTACTATCTTTATTTTTATAAACATAATTAGTCTTTTTAATATTATTTATTTTAAGCTTTAAAATAGTTT